>CAMKAP010000046.1 GCA_946410505.1 uncultured Clostridia bacterium | reverse complement strand
TGACAAGGTGCAGGAGATCCGGGAGCAGCGTCACCGCAGAACGAAATCCGGCAACTCACATATGTTCTCCGGCTTGGTTTTCTGCGCAGACTGCAAAGGCAAGATGTATTTCAACAGCTCAAGCGGCGAAGAAAGCAAGTGGTTCTTTTCCTGTTCCAATGCCCGCGGCGGCTCACGCAAATGTACAAGCCACTATATCCGCGCGATTGTCTTGGAACGCTTGGTTTGGAATTACACGCAAAGGGTCATTGAGCTTGTGCTCCGCTATGAAGCCCATTTTCGGGCGATCATGGAAGAAAAGATGCAGACCGAGAACAAAGCGATCCTCAAGGCCAAACGCAAGCAGCTTGAGAAAGCGGAAAAGCGCATCCAAGAACTTGATCGGCTGTTCGTGCGAACCTACGAGGATAATGTATCCGGTAAGCTGAGCGATGAACGTTTTGCAGCGATGAGCCAGGGTTACGAGGAAGAACAGAAGGATTTGAAGGAAGCGGCAGAAACTCTCCGAAAGGAGATTGAAGTACAGGAACAGCAGAACCAGAATTTAGACCTGTTCATTGAGCGGATTCAGAAATACTCGGCCATAGACGAGCTGACGCCCTATGTGGCACATGAGCTGATCAAGGCGATCTATGTAGGAGCGCCGGACAAGAGCAGCGGCAAGCGCCGCCAGAGCATCCATATTGAGTACGATCTGATCGGGTTTATCCCGCTTGATGAACTGATGAAGCAGGAAACGGCATGACAATATGCCATGCCGTCCCTGCAAAGACGATAAAACTATCTTACGGGTGGAGGCCCTTGCGGTCGCCCCTGCGGTTTGAAAGAGGAGTGGGCAATGTACGCCAAGATCACATCCTTCGGTGTCAGCGGCATCGGCGGCTATCCCGTGTCTGTGGAGGTAAATATCTCCAACGGTCTGCCGGCCTTTGACATTGTGGGCCTGCCGGACACGGCGGTGAAGGAGTCCCGTGAGCGCGTGCGCGCCGCCATCAAGAATAACGGCTTCCGCTTTCCCGTGAGCCGCTTGACGGTGAATCTGGCCCCTGCGGACAAGAAAAAGGCGGGCACGGTCTATGACCTGCCCGTATTCATCGGCATCCTTGCCGCCGCGGGAGAGATCAAGGCACCCGGCGCGGACTGCGCGTTTTTGGGGGAGCTCTCCCTCACCGGGGAACTGCGCCCGGTGAACGGCGCGCTGCCTATGGCCATCGCCGCGGAGCGCGCAGGGGTCAAAAGCCTCTTCGTCCCGGCGGAGAACGCGCCGGAAGCGGCTTTTGCCGAGAATGTGGACGTTTACCCCGTGGAAACGGTGGCCCAGCTTATCCGGCATCTGAGGGGCGAGGAAGCGATTCCACCCGCACCTGCGCCGGATGTACATGCGGAGGCCCTGCCTTTGCCGGACTTTGCGGACGTGAAGGGACAGGAGAACGTCAAGCGTGCGCTGGAGATCGCCGCTGCGGGCGGACACAACATCCTGCTCATCGGCCCGCCGGGCGCCGGCAAGTCCATGATGGCCAAGCGCCTGCCGGGCATTCTTCCCGATATGAGCCGGGAGGAGATGATCCAATGCACCGAGATCTGGTCGGTGGCCGGGCTTACAAGCCGCAGTCATCCGATCGTCTCCGCGCGGCCCTTTCGCTCGCCCCATCACACGGTTTCATCCACTGCGCTGGCCGGCGGCGGCACCTTCCCAAAGCCGGGGGAAATCAGCCTTGCGCACAACGCCGTTCTGTTTCTGGACGAGCTTCCCGAATTTCGCGCCGATGTGCTGGAGGTGCTGCGCCAGCCGATGGAGGACGGCCAGGTGACCGTTTCCCGCGTAGCGGGCACGGTGACTTTCCCGGCCCGCTTTATGCTGGTCTGCGCCATGAACCCCTGCAAGTGCGGCTGGTACGGGCATCCTTCCGGGCGCTGCCGCTGCACCCCGCAGGAGGTCCGGCGCTACCACAGCCGTATCTCCGGCCCGCTGCTGGACCGCATCGACCTGATCGTGGAGGTTCCGGCGCTGGAGTACGACGAGCTGCGGCGCAAGACGCCCGCGGAGAGTTCCCAGGCGATCAAAGAGCGCGTCAACGCCGCAAGGAGCATCCAGCGAGAGCGCTTCGGGGACAATGGCGCCATGTCCAACTCCCGTATGGACAGCAGGGCGCTGCGCCGCTTCTGCGCGTTGAGCGCGGAAGGGGAGGAGCTGATGCGCGGAGCCTTTGACAGTATGGGTCTTTCGGCCCGCAGCTATGACCGCATTCTCCGTGTGGCCCGCACCATCGCGGACCTGGCCGGCAGCGGGGAAATCCTGCCTGAACATCTGGCCGAGGCGATCCAGTATCGGAGCTTTGAGCTGGATCCTGCCGAATCCTGAAAAAAGAGAGAATTGTTATGAAAAAAGCAAATGCGGCGGCCCTGTTGCCGATCGGTGTGTTTCTGGTTTTTTATCTGGGGCTCGGCATCCTGTTTGAATACGGGATGAAGATCCCCATGGGCTTTTACAATATCCCCATTGTTGTGATCTTCCTTCTTGCGCTGCTGGTGGCCTGCCTGCAGAACCGCGGCCTGAGCTTTGATGAAAAGCTTGAACTGATGGGCAGGGGCATCGGCGACAAGAACATCGTTACCATGATCCTTATCTTCATGGCGGCTGGCATCTTTGTCGGCGTGGTGGGCCGGAGCAGCGCGGAGAGCGTGGCTTACTTCATGCTATCCGTCATCCCGCCGCGCTATGCCGTGGCCGTCCTCTTCGTGGTGAGCTGCTTTGTCTCCACCGCCATGGGCACCTCCGTCGGCACCATCACGCTCATTACGCCCATCGGCGTCGCAGTGGCGGACGCCTCCGGCGTGTCGCTGGCGCTGTGCATCGGCTCCGTCATGGGCGGCGCCATGTTCGGCGACAACCTTTCCTTCATTTCCGACACCACCATTGCCGCCTGCCAGGGCCAGGGTTGCCGGATGAAGGACAAATTCCGCGAAAACTTTGCCATCGCCCTGCCGGCGGCCATCGTGACCCTGCTGCTGATCCTGGTGCTCAGCCTGCGGCAGGAGATCCCGCCGCTGCACCTGCCCGGCTACAACCTGATCCAGATCATTCCCTATGTGCTGGTGCTCATCGGCGGCATCGCGGGCGTCAACGTCTTTGTGGTGCTGCTGATCGGTATCGTCTCCGGCGCGGTTATCATGCTGGCCACCGGAGCCATCCCGGCAACCCAACTGCTCTCCAGCATGGGCTCCGGCGCCGCCGGTATGTTCGAGACCACCATGGTCGCTGTGCTGGTCTCCGCGATCTGCGCGCTGATCCGGGAATACGGCGGTTTTGAGGCGCTGCTCGGCTGGATCCAGCGGGCCTTTCGCGGAAAGAAGGGCGGCCAGCTGGGTATGGGTCTTCTGGTCGGCGCGATGGATATCGCCACGGCCAACAATACCGTCGCCATCGTGATGGCAAATCCCATTGCCGCCCAGATGGCGGCAAACTACGGGATCTCCAGACGCAAGACCGCCTCTCTGCTGGATACCTTTTCCTGCGTCTTCCAGGGCATCATCCCCTACGGCGCACAGATGCTGGTGGCGATCTCCGCGGCAAACGCCCTGGGGCATCAGGTATCTGCCTTTGAAATCATTCCGAATCTATACTATCCTTTCCTGCTGCTTGTGAGCTCTCTGGTGTTCATTTTCCTGATCCCGGAAAGAAAAGAAGCACAGACTGAAAACGTAGGAGGAGACAGCAATGCATGATTTGATACTGCTCAAGCTGGGCGAGATCGTGCTCAAGGGCTTAAACCGCAAGGCCTTTGAACAGAAGCTGATGGGCAACATTCGCCGCCGCCTGCTGGGCCTCGGCAAATTCAAGGTGAGCTGCATGCAGTCCACCATCTACGTGGAGCCCGAGAGCGAGGACGCGGATCTGGACGCCGCGTTTGAGGCGCTGCAGGATGTGTTCGGCATCGTGAAGATCAGCCGTGCAGCCGCCTGCGAGAAGGACAGGGACGCGATTGCACAGCTGGCCATCCGCTATCTGGCTGACGATATGCGCCGGGCCGGGAGCTTCAAGGTGGAGAGTAAGCGCAGCGACAAGAGCTTCCCCATGACCAGCATCGAGCTGAGCCAGTATGTGGGCGGCGAGCTGCAGGAGGCTTATCCCAACTGTACGGTGGACGTGCACGAGCCGGAACTGGTCGTGCATATCGAGATCCGCGATCTGGCGGCCTACGTCCACGCCCAGCCGGTAAACGGCGCGGGCGGCATGCCTGTGGGATCCAACGGCACGGCGGTGACGCTCCTCTCCGGCGGCATCGACAGCCCTGTTTCCTCTTACATGATCGCAAAGCGCGGCGTGCGCCTCATTCCGGTCCACTTCTTCTCCTTCCCCTATACCTCTCAGCAGGCAAAGGACAAGGTGGTGGAGCTTGCCCAAATTCTGACCAGATATTGCGGTAAAATGACCATTGAAGTGGTGCCTTTTACCCATATTCAGGAGGAAATCCGCGATAAATGCCCGGAAGAATACTTCACGCTCATCATGCGCCGCTTTATGATGCGCATTGCCGAGCGCATTGCCAACGAGTGGAACGCCAAGGCCATTGTCACCGGCGAGAATCTGGGCCAGGTGGCCAGCCAGACCATGGAGGCCATGGCTTCCACCCAGGCGGTGATCGACCTGCCGGTGCTGCAGCCGCTGATCGGCATGGACAAAGAGGAGATCGTTCAGCTTTCCCGGAAAATCGGCACCTTTGACACCTCCATCCTGCCCTATGAGGACTGCTGCACGGTCTTTACCCCGCGCCATCCCCGCACCCGTCCCAAGGTGAGCGAGGTGGCGGCGGCCGAGAGCGTTCTCGAGGTGGACGCGCTGGTGGAGGAGGCCTTCCGCGGCATCGAGAGGATCACGGTGGAGCATGAATAAGGTTTACAACACCGAAATCATCTCCGTCGGGACAGAACTTCTGCTGGGCCATGTGACCAACACCGATGCACGGGATGTCTCTGAACTCCTGTCGAAGATCGGCGTGAACGTCCGCTATCACACGGGGGTGGGGGACAATCCGCAGCGGCTGCGGGACTGCGTGGAGATCGCAAAGAGCCGGGCCGACGTGATCATCACCACCGGAGGCCTCGGGCCCACCTGCGACGATTTGACCAAGCAGATCCTGGCAGAGTGCTTTGGGCTGAAGCTGGTGGAGAACGCGGCGGAGCGTGCCGGGCTTTACGATTACATCCACCCCGACAAAGCCTATACTCCCAACAACTTCACCCAGGCCATGCTTCCCGAGGGCTGCACGGTGTTTCACAACGACTGGGGCACGGCCCCCGGCTGCGCCTTTGAGAAGGACGGCAAGGTGGTCGTGATGATGCCGGGTCCGCCCAACGAGTGTATCCCCATGTTCCGCAAGTGCGCGATCCCGTATCTGAAAAAGCTCTCCGAGGAGCAGATCGTCTCCCACTCCGTGCGCATCTTCGGCATCGGCGAGAGCGGTGTGGACGATATGTTCGCCGATGAGATGAACGCCATGACAAATCCCACCATGGCTCCCTACGCCAAGGAGTGCGACTGCCTGCTGCAGATCACCGCCAAGGCCAGGAGCGAAGCGGAGGCGGAGGCCATGATGGCGCCGGTGATCGCCCATGTGAAGGAGCGGCTGGGGGAGTATGTCTACGGGATGGACATTGAGTGCATCGAAGAAGCGGTGCTGCCGCTCCTCAAAGAGCGGGGCATGACCTTCGCCGCGGCCGAGAGCTGCACCGGCGGGGACGTGGCCCGCCGCTTTACCGAGATCCCGGGGGCCAGCGCGGCCTTTGCGGGCGGCGTCGTGACCTATACCAACGAGGTAAAGGCGCGGCTTCTGGGCATCGACCCGGCACTCATTGAAGAAAAAGGCGCCGTGAGCTATGAGGTCGCCAAAGAGATGGCGGAGCGGGTCCGCAGCCTGACCAGCGCAGACATCGGCGTGGGCGTGACCGGCCTTGCCGGACCGGACGGCGACGGCGTACACGAAGTGGGCACGGTATTCGTGTCCATGGCCGTGGAAGGGGAGACCTTTGTGCGCGAGCTGCACCTGGGGACCAGGCGCACCCGCAGCTTTATCCGACGCATGGCGGGAAACCATATCTATGACATGATGCGTCGCTATCTCACAGGGCTTCCTGTCCTGTGAAGGACGAGGCACCGAGGGAGTCTGCGGATGAGCTTTGCTGCGATTCCTTCACCGACATTTTACAATTGTGCTCTTGCTTCCCGGCGGGAAACATGTTAAGCTACTTACAACAAAGGAAATATGATGAAGGAGGTTGATCCCCATGGTCAACATCATTATGGGTCTGAAAGGATCCGGCAAGACAAAGAAGCTGGTCGATCTGGTACGGGAAGCCGTCAATGAGGAGACCGGCGACGTTGTTGTGATCGAGAGAGAGCGCAAGCTCACCTATGACATTCCTTATCAGGCCCGCCTGATCGACGCAGGCAGCTATGCCATCGGCAGCTATGAGTTCCTCAAAGGCCTTATTTGCGGTGTCCATGCAGGCAACTATGACATTACGCATTTCTTCATTGATAATTTTTACAAGCTCGTCAACGACAAAAGCGGTGAGGCGCTGGAGGCCTTCCTCTCCTGGCTGGAAAAGTTTTCCGAGCAGGAAAACATCAGCTTCATCATCTCCGTTTCGGCCGATCCCGAGACCGTGAGTGAAAAAGTCCGCAGCTACATTCTCTGAGCTTTCAATACAGGAAAACCGCCCGCTCCTGAGGAGCGGGCGGTTTTGCGTCAGTATATCTGATCTTCTGTCACCACTGCGTCCATATGACGGTCGTGCTCCTCACAGACAATGGCGGGGAGTCTCTGGCATTCGAAGGCGACGGCAATGAAAGCGGCCTTTTCACAGCGGGGCAAATAGCGGTCATAGTAGCCTGCGCCGTGCCCCAGCCGCGAGCGCATTTCGTCAAAGCCTACGCAGGGGACAAGCGCCAGGTCAATCTCTTCCGGCGGTACGGGGATGGATAGGCTCACATCCGGCTCCCGGATGCCGTAGGGGCCGGTGTGCCAGCCGCACGGCTCATAAACCGCCATGATCCCATGGGGAAGGCTCACCGGAAAGACGAGGCGCACGCCCCGGTCGGAGAGCGCTTCGTTCACAGCGCGCAGATCGACTTCGTCGTACAGAGCCATGTAGCTGAGCACGGTTTTGGCTCTCTGCACCTGCGGCAGCGTAAGAAGACGTTTGCAGATCGCGGCAGAAGCGGAGGCACGTGCGTTTCCGCTCATGGCCCGCCGAGCGGAGAGAGCGATGGCTCGCTGTTCCTGCTTCGTCATGGCACCGATCCTCTCAGCTGCGGCAGCAGCCTGACCAGCAGCGGAATCAGCGCCAGCTGAACGGCGGCGAGGATCGCGCACTGGGGCAGCCGCGAAATCAGCAGCGGCGTATAGGGAGAACCGTAGAGCACAGAGATCCAGAGCGTGTTGAGCAGCAGACTCAGCAGCAGCTGATGCACCGCCACCGCACCGAGGATGCGAGGAAAACTCTGCTTCCGGAATAGAAACAAGCCGTAGCAGACACCCATAAGAAACGCGGTCAGGGTGAAGCCGGGGAAGTAGGCGCCCACGGGAAAAAGCACCGCACCCAGGAAATCGGCCAGCGCCGCCACAATCCCGGCGTACACCGGCCCCAGCAGCATCGCGGCCAGCACCACGGGCACAAAAGCAAAGCCGATCTTGGTGTTCCACGCGCTGAAGGACAAAAAGCGGGAGAGAACGATCTCCAGCGCCGTGAGCAGCGCCATGGCTGTCATGGTTTTTGTGGTGAATTTGGGCATCAAAGAAACTCCTTTCGTGACAGTTGCCACGAAAGGAGATCCCTTTGGTGGCAGCGGAAGCGGAGACAGCACCGATTTCGTCCGCGGACAACTTCCCATTCCGCGGCACTCCAGGCTTGCACCAACGCGCTGCTCCTACTCTGACACAAATATATAATAAAAGAATTCAATGTTTCCTTCCCCACTCGGGGGGGGAAGCTGGCGTGAAGCAAGCCTTAAAACAGGCTCTCTGCCGCAGACACCACGTGCCGGGCAAGGATGGCCGTGGTCACCGTACCCACGCCCCGGGGAACGGGACTGATGGCCCGCACCAGCGGCAAAACTCGGTCAAACGCCACATCACCGCAGATTTTACCATCAAATCCTTCATTTACACCCACATCGAGGATGATTTGACCGGAATGGACATAGCTCTCATCCACCATCCCGGCTCTGCCCACGGCGGAGATCAGAATGTCGGCCTGGCGGCAGAGGGAAGCGGGATCGGGAGTCCTGCTGTGGCACAGCGTGACCGTGGCGTCCCGCGCACAAAGAAGCATGCTCAGCGGGCGCCCCACAATAAGGCTCCGGCCCAGAATGACCACGCGGCTGCCGGAAAGGGGAACGCCGTAGTGATCCAGCATGGCTACGCAGGCTTCTGCGGTGCAGGGAGCAAAGCCCCAGTCCCTGCCTACGAATACGCCTGCCAGAGACGGCACGGTGATGCCGTCCACGTCTTTGTCGTTGCGCAGACGGCGGAAGACCCGCTGCGTGTCGATTTGCCGGGGGAGCGGCCGCAGGACCAGAATCCCGTGTATGTCGGGATCGCCGTTTGCGCGGTCCACCTCGCGCAGCAGCTCCTCGGTCTCGGCCGTCCAGGGGAGCGCAATACAGCGTGTCCGAATTCCGGCCAGCTCGCAGCCGCGGATCGCGGCCCGCTCGTAGGACAGAGCGCCGGGGTCTTCACCGCAGCGCAGAATGGCAAGACAGGGCTCTCTGCCGCGTGTTTTCAACTGTGCGATCCGGGACTCCAGAGAAGCGCGGATGGCCTGTGCCACCGGCGCTCCGGTGAACAGCTCACTCATATCTCGTTCAGATATGTCGCCACAGCGGCGGAGACGGCCTCCGCCCGGGGCAGATATTCCGCGCGCAGCCGCAGCGCCTCATTCCGGAAGTGACAGCTCTCCGCATCGTCCGGAAGCGTTCGGGTATTGACCAGCACGTTCATGCAGGCGCATTCAATCGCAGCCCCGGCGAGAGCAGCACCGCACCCCACATCGCTTATGAGCAGGGGACTCGAGAGCGTGCGCGCCTGCTCCAGCAGTTCTGTCACAGCGCAGGCGCAGCGGAGCATCTCCAGCGGGGCTTCGCAGGCGCCCAGCGTGGCATCGCGCAAAAGAGAAGGCGTATCGGGATCGCTCTTCGGCAGGGAATAAGCGGCAGCCAGCGGCGCAAAGTTCTCCGCATCCTGCTGAATGAGCAGGACCAGCCGTTTCCGCAGTTCTTCCGCTCTGGCTGCGATTTCCTGCAAAATGGCAGCCCGTTCGGCATATTTTCTGCGCCCTGCAGTGAGAACCGAAGCCATGGAGCACAGGGAGGCCGCAAGAGCGCCGCAGAGCGCTGCCGCTCCGCCGCCGCCGGGCGTTGCGGAGTCAGATGCCAGGGCAGAGGTAAAATCCGCAATACGGATGCTCGTCAGATCTTCCATTGGCAGCCCTCCCGTTTCCTAATTTCTGATGCCCTCAACGCACAGAGTATGTGGCAAACAGCAAAGCTGTTTTACTGTGCAGCAAAGTTGTGCGGAGAAGAGCGATTTCGCTTTTCGCGATCATGTAAACATTATAGAGGAAAAGCGCGGCTTGTCAAGAAAATTTGCCCTTGCGCCAACGCTGCAAAGGCGGTATACTCATGAAAAGAATCACGAAAGAACGGAGACAGAGAATGAACACGACGAAAAAAAGCACCCAGTGGATCGACCGTCTTTTCGGCGCCAGCGTTGCCCTGATGGGGATGACTTCTCTGATCCTCAGCGTGACCGGGCTTGCCGGCATAGCGCTGCCCCTCTGGGCCATGCGCCTCATCGGCGTCATCAATCTTGCGTCTCTGCCGGTGCTGGGCTATTCCATGGTCAAGAGCTTTCAGGAAAAACGCAGCATGCGCAAGACCTCAGAGGCAAAGCCCGGTCGCAGCGGCGTCAAAAAGAAGAAAAAGGGGAAGAAAAAATGAGACTCATCATTGCGTCCAACAATGCGCATAAGCTCATTGAGATCCGGGAGATCCTGGGCGGCGAGTTTGACGATATCCTTTCCATGCGAGAGGCCGGCATCGACCATGAGACGGTGGAAGACGGCAGTACTTTCATGGAAAACGCGGAAAAGAAGGCCCGTGAGATCGCTGAGATCTCCGGCTGCTGCGCCCTGGCGGACGATAGTGGCCTCTGTGTAGACGCGCTGGACGGTGCACCGGGGATCTTCTCCGCTCGTTTTTCCGGCGTGCACGGCGACGACGAGGCAAACAACCGCCTGCTGCTTCAAAAGCTGGAAGGCGTGCAAAACCGCGGCGCCCATTATACCTGCGCCATGGTCCTGGCCCGGCCGGACGGCAGCATCGTGGAGGCGGAGGGCTATCTCTACGGGGAAATCGCTCATGAGGAGGTCGGCAGCAACGGCTTCGGCTATGATCCGCTGTTCTATCTCCCCGAGCGCGGCTGTACCACCGCCCAAATCAGCAGCGAGGAAAAGAACGCCATCAGCCATCGGGCCAACGCCCTTCGGGAGCTTTTGAAGAAACTCCGCGAGGAATAAGGCGAAGGGCGCATTTTGAAAAACCTGCAGAGAATTTGAAAAAAATTCTTGACAAACGGAAAGAATTGCGTATAATAGCTTATGCGCTTAGCGGGATTGTGTAAAGGTAGCACAGCGGACTCTGACTCCGTATGTGAGGGTTCGAATCCTTCTCCCGCTGCCAGATATCGGCTTGAATCGTTACGATTCAAGCCGATTTTCTTTGTTTTCGGCATCTTTTCACTTCAAAAAGTTCCGAGCGAAAAAGTTGTACCCTTACCGTACCCTTACCGCAATGAAAATAGCCCGAAAAAATGGGATAAATACAGGGTTTTTCGGCATTGGGGTCATCATATTCCGGGGATTTGCCGTACATATTCCTCCATCCGGTTTGCACTGGCCGTCTTCATGGCGTCGGAAACATGGCCGTAAACGTCCAGTGTAAAGGCCGCCGTAGCATGGCCCAGATTTCCCTGAACGGTCTTCACATCGTCCCCGTTTTGGAGAGACAGTACCGCGTAAGTAT
>CAMKAP010000045.1 GCA_946410505.1 uncultured Clostridia bacterium | reverse complement strand
AAGCTGCGCGGCGAAAAGCTCTTTCGCTTTTCGCCATCCTATAATCATTATCATGCCAAAAGAGAAGCGTGAAGGAAGGAATCCTTCACGCTTCTGAGTCTGTCAAAAAACACCGTGCGACGATGAGATGATCATAGAGCCGCGGGGGAGCGCGAGGGGGGGCAAGACCCGCCTCGCGTTTCAATCACCGCCAGCAAAAAGCCTGCAACAGCAGGCGTTTGCCGAGCGAAGCGAGATTTTTCGTGATCTTCGCATTCACGAAAAATGTGGCGGCTGAGGCGTTCTATGTATATTCTCCGATCAATCGTGTCCTTCCCCAGAGCCAGGTGACGCCGCTCACAGGGTCGCTGTCCACCCTGAGGCATCCTGCCGGTTCCCGCAGGGTGATGTTCACGGGGGCCCGTGACATCTGCGCCAGAACCATCGCCGTCGCCGCGCTGCCGCTGGCGCAGGAGTTTTCCCAGAAAACCGTCCCGCTGCCGGGCACGTAGACCAGAGGCGTCATGCCATCCTCCTCGAGGAACATGAGCCCCAGGCCCTCCGCTTTGATTTCCGCGCACCAGAGGCGCACCGCGTTTTCCGCCGCCTCCCGGTCATACCGGAGCGCGGCAAAGGGCGAATCGCCCGGGATGACGACATGAGAGATCCCCTGCATGCGCACCAGTGGGAGGCGTCCGGAGACGCCGCAGAATGTGAAGTCCCAGTCCTCTATGCCCAGCGCCGGCGGCATGTGCACACCGGCGGAAAAGCCGTCGGGCGACTCGCGCCGCAGCAGGAGCTCCACCGGCTCCGCCGCGCCGGAGACAAGCAGAGACACACTCCCGTCCTTTTGCCCGGTGCGCAGCAGATACAGCGCCGCGGCGCTCATGCCGGCGTTGCCGCAGAATTCGCCCCCCGCCATGCGCAGAGAGGGAAGCCCTTCAGAAAAGGAGACAAAGCCCACCTGCTCCACCGACGGATGCGCCGCCATGATCGCCGAGGCAGTGCCCGGCTGCTCTTCGACGGGCACCTCGCTCTCCACAAGAGCGGTGATATTCCCCGTGGGATCAAAAATGCTGAAGCGCAGGCTCTCCATCTCTATCGTTCGAACACCCGCAAAAACTGCTTCGTTCGCTCCTCCTTCGGGTTTTCCAGGACCTCCACCGGGTCTCCCTGCTCCACGATCACGCCGCCCGCCATGAAGATGACGCGGTTGCTGACCGCCTTGGCAAAGGGCATCTCGTGGGTGACGACCACCATGGTCATCTTCTCCTCGGCCAGCTGCCGGATGACCTTGAGCACCTCGCCGGTGAGCTCCGGATCCAGGGCCGAGGTGGGCTCGTCAAAATACAGGATCTCCGGCCGCATGGCCAGGGCCCGCGCGATGGCCACGCGCTGCTGCTGTCCGCCGGAGAGCTGGTAGGGATAGGCGTTTTCCTTCCCCTCGAGCCCCATCTTCCGGATCAGCGACAGCGCCCGCTCCTGCACTTCCTCTTTGGCCTCTCCGTGAAGGATCGGCGCCTCGCAGATATTCTTCATGACCGAATAGTGAGGAAAAAGCTGGAAATTCTGAAATACCAGCCCAAAGCGTGTGCGGAAACGGCTCAGCGCCGCCTTATCGGCATAGACTCCGTCACGCAGCGCGTACTGCCCGTCGTACAGAATATCCCCGCCGTCCGCCCGCTCCAGAAAGGAGACGCAGCGCAGAAGCGTCGATTTTCCCGAGCCGGAGGGTCCGATGATGGACACCACATTGCCCCGGTCCACGGAGAGGGAGATGTCCCTGAGCACCGAGAGCTCGCCGAAATTCTTTTCCAGATTGCGGATGCTGAGGATGCTGGGGGCAGCGTCGTTCCTTATGCTTTCTGTCATATCCCGCGTCCTCCTCAGCGATAGTAGTCCAGCCGCTTTTCGATCCGCCCCATGATGTAGTCGACGATGGCATTAAACAGATAATAGAACACGCCGGCCACGACAAAGGGCATAAAGCTTGTCTGGGAATTTGCGATCTGCTTGCCGATGGTGAACATCTCCTGATAGGAGACCGTGAAGGCCATGGAGGTGTCCTTGACCAGCGTCACGACCTCGTTTGTGATGCTCGGCATGATGCGCTTGATCACCTGCGGCAGGATGATGCGCATAAAGGTCTGGAATTTGCTGTAGCCCAGGACTTCCGCCGCCTCATACTGCCCCACCGGGATGGACTCGATGCCGCCGCGGTAGATCTCCGCGAAGTAGGCCGCGTAGTTGATGGAAAAGGCGATGACCACGGGGATCAGCTTGTTGCGGGCAACGCCGGCGCCGAAGAGATAATAGGGGCCGTAGGTGACCGCCAGCAGCTGCAGCATCAGTGGCGTGCCGCGCAGCACGGTAATAAAGAGACGTGTGATCGTGGAGATGATTTTGGACTTGCTCATGCGCAGCAGCGCCACGATCATGCCCAGCGGCAGGGAGAAGAGCAGCGTCAGAAAGAAGATGGCGCAGGTCTTGCCGAGGCCTTCGCTCATCTTGATGATCATTGTCATTAGGGACATAGACTAACCCTCAAAATCGTGTTAACATAGGATCACCCGAAAGCGCAGGTGTCTGCGCTTTCGGGTTTTGCATTCCAGCGGGGATCTCTGAAAGGCTCAGGGCAGGAAGATCAGGTTGTTGACGATCTCCTCGTACTCAGGCTTGGAGGCGATTTCGGCGTAGGCGCCGCTGTCCACCAGTGCCTGAACGGCTGCCTCGACCTGATCGCAGAGGGCCTGATCACCGGAGCGGAAAGCGATGCCGTACTGCTCGGCGCCGAGGGATTCGTCGATCACTTTCAGATCATCGCGGCCGGAGACGTAGCTTGCCGCCACGGGCATATCCACAAACACCGCGTCAACCGCGCCGCCCTCCAGCTCCGTGAAGCACTTGAGGAAGCTGTCACAGGTCAGAACGCTGTCAAAGCTCGCCGCCAGATCGGCCAGATCGCCGCCCAGCAGCGCTTCGCCCGAGGTACCGAGCTGCACCGCCACGATTTTTCCTGCCAGATCCGAGGAGGAGGCAAAGCCGCTGTCGGCCTTCACGACCAGCACCTGGGTATTGTCATAGTAAGGGGCGGAGATCACGTAGCCGGCTTCCTTCATGCTGTCGAGAATGGTCATGCCGGACCAGACGCAGTCACACTCCATGGAATCGAGCTGCACCAGCTTCTCGTCCCAGTTCACGGGGAAGATCTGCAGCTCCCAGCCCAGCGAATCACAGACCGCCTGGCAGACGTCCACGTCAAATCCGGTATAGCTGCCGTCGCTGCCCAGATAGCTGAAGGGCGGGTACTCGGGGTCGATGCCCATGATAAAGCTGGTCCTTTCCGCCGCATCGGTCGAAGCGGGAGCAGACTGGCCGCCGCAGGCGCAGAGCGCCAGCAGCATGGCGGCACACATCAATATCGTAATCATCTTTTTCATTTCCAGGTCCTCCTCTGGTTTTTTCTTACGTTAGCATGATACCACATTAGTCAGATAAAGCAATAAATTTTTCTCCATTTATTGTGCAAATTTTGCACAGTGGTCATTTGTCGAGAATTGCCTCTTTAATTCCTACTAAAACTGTAGTAATATGTGTTCGAACATGAAAGGAGGGTCTGGATGAACATCACCAGCAAAGGGCGCTATGCCCTGCGGGTCATGCTGGATCTGGCCCAGCACAGGCAGGACGGCTTTGTCTCTCTGAAAACCGTAGCGGAGCGCCAGGGCATTTCCATGAAGTATCTGGAAATGATCGTGAGCTGCCTGAAAAAAGCGGAGCTGCTGGACAGCACCCGCGGCAAGGAGGGCGGCTACCGCCTCAACCGGGAGCCCGCGGACTATCCTGTCGGCGAGATCCTCCGCTCCATTGAGGACAACCTGGCCCCCGTTGCCTGCATCAGGGACGGCGTCGTCCAGTGCGATCACGCTGCCGCCTGCATGACGGTTCCCATGTGGAAGGAGCTGGACGACATTACCAACGCCTATCTGGATGGCGTCACGCTGGGAGATCTGCTCTCCGGCGAGAAGTGGCGCACACAGGATGACGCGAAGTGACCGGGCCTCCTCCCCTGTTTCTGTATAAACCTTCATACACACAGAAAGGATGAATCTTATGTTTGTTTACGCCGACAACGCGGCGACCACCTGCGTGTCCAAGGCCGCGCTGGACGCCATGATGCCGTATCTGACGGAATACTACGGCAACCCCTCCAGCCTCTACGCCTTCGGTCAGAAGGCCGCCGAGGCGCTGCAGCAGGCCCGGGAGACCGTGGCAAAATGCATCAATTGTGAAGCCCGGGAGATCATCTTCACCTCCGGCGGCTCCGAGGCCGATAACCAGGCCATCGTCTCCGCGGCGAAGCTGGGCGCGCGCAAGGGCAAAAAGCACCTGATCTCCACCCAGTTCGAGCACCACGCCGTGCTGCACACGCTCTCGAAGCTGGAGAAGGAGGGCTTTGAGGTCACCCTGCTGGATCCCCACAGCGACGGCGTCATCCGCGTGGAGGATGTGGCGGCCGCGATCCGGTCCGATACCGCGCTGGTGACCATCATGTTCGCCAACAATGAGATCGGCACGGTCCAGCCCATCGCCGAGATCGGCGCTCTGTGCCGGGAGAAGGGCGTCCCCTTCCACACCGACGCCGTGCAGGCCGCAGGCCACATGCCCATCGACGTAAAGGCCATGAACATCGACATGCTTTCCATGTCCGGCCACAAGTTCCACGCGCCCAAAGGCGTTGGCGTCCTCTACGCCCGCCGCGGCATCGTCCTCACGAACATCATCGAGGGCGGCGCCCAGGAGCGCGGCAAGCGCGCCGGCACCGAGAACGTGGCCGGCATCGTCGCGCTCGCAGCGGCTCTGAAGGAATCCTGCGAGCACATGGAGGAGAACACCGCCAAAATCATTCCCATGCGCGACAAGCTCTTTGCCGAGCTCTCCAAGATCCCCCACAGCAAAATCAACGGCAGCCTTGAGCACCATGTCCCCGGCACCGTGAACATGTGCTTTGAGGGCATTGAGGGCGAGAGCCTGCTCCTGCTGCTGGACGACGCGGGCATCTGCGCCTCCTCCGGCAGCGCCTGCACCTCCGGCTCGCTGGACCCCAGCCATGTGCTGCTGTCCATCGGTCTGCCCCACGAGGTGGCCCACGGCTCTCTGCGTCTGTCCATCGGCGAGTATAACACCATGGAGCAGATCGACCACATCATTGAGACCGTCCCCAAAGTGGTGGCGTATCTGCGCTCCATGTCCCCCGTGTGGGACGAGCTGCAGAAGGGCGAGCGTCCGCACTTAATCTAAATCCATTCTCATTATCCTTCCCCTATGGGGGAGGTGCCCCGTAGGGGCGGAAGGGGTCTGTCCCCAATATACTAAATCTAAAGGAGAGAAGCATCATGGCTCTTTACAGTGAAAAGGTAATGGATCATTTCCGCAATCCCCGCAACGTCGGTCAGATCGACGACGCCGACGGCATCGGCGAGGTCGGCAACGCCAAGTGCGGCGACATCATGCGTATGTATATCAAAGTGGACGACAACGAGACCATCACCGACATCAAGTTCAACACCTTCGGCTGCGGCTCCGCCATCGCCACCAGCTCCATGGCCACCGAGATGATCAAGGGCAAGACGATCAGCGAGGCGCTGGAGCTGTCGAACAAGGCGGTCGTTGAGGCTCTCGACGGTCTGCCCACCCACAAGATCCACTGCAGCGTTCTGGCCGAGCAGGCTGTGCGCGCCGCTGTCAAGGACTACTACGACAAGAAGGGCATCGCCTACAACCCCGAGGATTTCCGGGAGATGGACGACGAAGAGCTGCACGAACACTGCGGCCTGTAAACAACAGCATACGAAAAGCTCCACCGGCTTCATTGCCGGCGGAGCTTTTTTACTTGTATTTTATTTGTATGTTATCCGAAATACGCGTTCGCCGCCTGGTTATAGAGATACAAGGCGCGGGCCAGGTCTTTCATACTGTCGTTTGTACTGCTGCGCAGGATCTGATACGCATAGCTCAAAGGACTGTAGCGGAAGCTGTAGGTCTCGCTGCCTTTGCTGACGGAATACAGATGCTCCGTATCCAGATCTTTAGCGGCGATATTCGGCAGTGCCACATACCAGCGGTTCTGCGAGCTGGCCGTCGGCGCAGACGCTTTCCCGTCGATTGTAAAACTGTAAGACGATATGTTCTCTCCGTCGCCGAGCGTGAAATACTGCCGCAGGGCATTGTCGGACTTGAACATGACCGAGGCGCTGTGCACGCTGATCCCCTTGTTCTTCTCCGAGAGGTATACCGGCGCAAACGCGGCAAGCTGCCCGTCCGTTACCGATGACACTTCCGGGGCAAGACTCAGTCCCCCGGCCTTGTAGTCAAAATAGATCTGCGCGGCGGTACCGTAATTTTCGGCGGCCTTGGCGAGCGCCACCATTTTGGGATTGCTGCTGGTCTGCTGCGCCTTCGTAAGATAGGCCATCACCGAGGAGGTGTAGCCCGTGTCGGTAACGTTCACACTCTTCACGTAGAGAGGAGCCGCGGTTCCGTTGCCGTGGAAGAGCCGCAGGGTCGCCTGGTCCCGCATCTCCTTGGCGACAACCGGCAGGCTGAACACATGGCACTGTACATCGCCCACGCTGCTTCTGCGGGCATCCGAGAGGAGGACTTTTGTGTCCTTCCCGTTTGCGGTGATCAGGACGTAGGCGCCTTTATCCTGCTGGATCTGCTCGGAGAGTTGGAGATAGAAGTTTAATTTCAGTTCTCCCTTGAAGGTAACGCTGTCGGCATATGCGAAGGACGCATCGCTCTCCCGCCAGAGCGCATAGAGCGTAAGACTCCCGGTAAGGGTCAGCTCGTCCCCGGGCTGATACGCCGCTTCCGATGCGTCTGCCGCAGTCGCCCAGCCTAGGAAGGCAAAGCCGCTCTTTTGGGGGGCGGTGTCGGGGATGCGCAGGCTGTCGCCGTAGCTGCCGGTCAGCTCTGCGGGCGCGCCGCTGCCGCCGTTTGCGTCGAAGGAAAGGGCGAGCTGCCGCAGTGTCAAATTCCAGTAACCGTCCGCTCCGCGCTGCGCGTCAAAAGCTGCCGGTGCCATATCGGGGATCGAGGCAAAGGGGTCGGCGGAATCCTTGGAGATCCGCAGGATACCGGTTCCCTTGTAGCCGCCGGACACCTGCATCACGACATTTTTAGCCAGGGTCAGGACATCCTGGTTCACGATCCTGCCGGGCGCCGTAAACGACTGATATACTGTAAGCTTGCCGCTGTTTGTAAGGGTCACACCCGCCTGCGGCAGGATGGCGCAGCCGCTCTCCGCGATCACACGGCTGTTTTTCGGAAGGCTCAGATCCGCGCTCAGCGAGATGGCAGCCCGGGGGTAGATCCGGTGAAGCACTGCGCCGTCCGCGTCCCCCGCGGCGATCTCGCAGGCACTTCGCAGCGCCGCCTCATCCCCGGCTTCATGCTCCACATAATAGTATCCGCCGCCGGTCTTCATTCCGGCGCTGCGCCGGAATGTTGGATCGGCTATATACACCGCGCCGCCGGCGTTTACGCTCATGGCTCCTGTCACGCTCAGCGGATTTGAAGTCCCTGTCAGGCGCAGGGTTCCGCTTACGCGCAGGCTGCCCGCAACCGCAGCATTTCCGGCCAGCACCGTGCCGCCGGAGGCGACTGTCAGCACGGCGCCACTGCCCACGGAAAGCGTTCCTCCCGGCAGCTCGAAGCGTGTCCCGGCGGGGATCGTCACATCCTCATTCACCGGGAAGCTGCCCGTCCCCGTATAGAGGATGGAGCTTACACCGTTTGCGATATCCTCTTTCAGCTCATCAAGCGTTTTCACCAGTCCGGGAGTCCTGGCTGCCGCGATATAAGGCGAATCGGAGACCGTGAGTTCTTCTGCAGAAAAGCCCGACAGGGTCTTGCTGTCATAGACGTAGCGTACCTGTCGTCCGCTGATGGTATAAGTATATCCGTCTGTCGTGCTGCCGCCTGCACATCCCGCCAGGAACAAACGGTCCGGATATCCAACAGAGCCCGTGTCACAGTTGGTCACATCCACCAGATAAAGCTTTCCGTTCTCCATGCGCACGAGGTTCCACATGTGGCTTCCGGCTCCGGTACCGCCGCTCATCGTGCCGGTCACGCACCAGGCTGTCACGCTGCCGGAAAACGACGTCAGGTCGCACAGATACTGAAACGCCTTGGAATAGCCCTCGCAGACCACGTTGGTAGCGGGATCTCCGTCAAATACGGAGATCAGCTGCCAGGGGTCGCCATAGGCTTCATTTTGCCTGATCGCGGCATCATCATAGCTGACAGCATCACAGATGCTGTTTTTATATCCGCGAAGTTTTTCCAGATCTCCCGCGGCTGCAAACATTGCCACGATGGAGGCAGCCCTTTCAACGGCAGCGTTAACTCTTTGTCCAAAGCTGCCGTTCACACCGCAGCGATAGCTTTTCCCGCCGATGCTGACTGTGCTTCCGTCGGAATAAGCCTCTGAAACCGCAAAAGTGAAAGACATGCTTCCGCTGATGTCAATATGGGACGAATTCCCCGAGAAACTGTAGGACTGCAGCGCTGTTCCCGCGGTCTTATCATACCAGTACAGCTCATAAGGGCATGCGTTCTGAAGGCTGTTTATAACCCTCCTCAATTCAAAGCCAAGCTGAGCGTTTACCGCCTCCATGGCCGCCTTCGAAAAGGTCAGTTTTCCATCCGCTGTCCTCTCCGTCAGTGAATCAACTCCCAGTTCTGATGCCGTCCAGGAGGTTTTCTCCAGTCCAAGCGAATTAACCGGGATTGTGAATACGGTGGAGCTTTTCTCGCCGTTTGCCACTGCGGCGATCTCCGGCTTTAACAGTACATACACAGCGCGGTTGATGCCAGTGAGAGAAGCCGCGGGGTCCCGTGCAGCCTTGAACATCATTTTCGGTTTCGGGGGATAGAGGGAATCCAGCTTCTGCTGCGCGAACAGATCAAGAAGCTCTTCATCACCCTCAAGGGCTCCGGATGCATAGTACTCAGCCTGAGGCGAGACAGAGAGGATTTCTTCTTCCGTTTCGGCCGGATCCACTGTCTCAGCAGCTTCTTCCGTTTCGGCCGTCTCTTCCGGCTCTGACGCGGCTTCCCCCTCAGCCGGTTTCTCCGTGAAGATCACGGTTTCCAGAGTATCTTCGACAGCAGTCGGACTTTGCCCTTCCGCCTCCGTTTCCTGCTCTGGCGCAGTCTCCGTCTCCGCCTCAGAGGGTATATCCGTCTCAAAGGGCGTCTCCGCTTCGGATACCGTCACAATCTCCGTCACCGTCTCCGGATCCTTCTCCGATCGTTCTGAATTGTCATATTCCGCGGCCATCGCACTCGCGGGCAGCAGAGACACAAAAAGCAGAATGCTTAAAAGAAATGACAAGGTCTTTTGCATTGTTTTCATCTATGTACTCACCTTTTTCATGTGTGCGCAGTTTCAGTTATTCTCTATAATGATCATCGGATGTCGAAATCAATCGAGGATTCGATTGATTTCGCTGCCAAACGACAAGTTTGGCAGCGAATGATTCTAAAAATCATTCGCCCGATGCTCATTGCAATGAGTATATGGCAAAACAGCTTTGCTGTTTTGCTGCGCAGCAAAGCTGCGCGGCGAAAAGGTTTTTCGCTTTTCGCCATGCCATCATATAATCATTATGATTATACCACGTTGGGCATTTCTGTCAATCATTTTTACATCGTTTTGTCATGGTTCTGTAACTTCCCCGGCTCTGACAAAATCCTCCCGCTGCCGGTGTTACCATAGGGCCATGCGAGTGATCTACCTGGATTCTCTGTTCCTGTTCAACGGGCTTGCAGACTATCTGCTCTGTCTGTGCGCGGGGCGGCTGTGCGGGCTTCGGCTGCGGCGCCGGCGCTACCTGACGGCGGCGCTGCTGGGCGCGGTTTACGCTGTGGCCGTTTATCTTCCCGGGTTCGGCTTCCTCTCCCTCCCGGCCGGGCGGCTGGGTGCCGGCGTGTGCATGGGGCTGCTGGCCTTCGGGAAGGAGCGGCAGCCCCTGCGCTGCACCGGCGTTCTGCTGCTGGTGGCCGCGGCCTTCGGAGGCGCGCTCTGGGCGGTCTCCCTGGCCGGTGGGGACGGTACGGGCGGCCTTATCCCCCTGTCTCTCCCGCTTCTGATGACGAGCTTCGGCCTCTGCTATGCTCTGCTGTCCCTGCTGCTGCGGGCGCGCAGCCTTCTCACGGAGCGGCAGCGCGTCAGCGTCCGCCTCCGCTTTCTCGGGCGGGAGACCGCCTTTCCCGCCCTCAGAGACACCGGCAACGCCTTGTCCGATCCGCTCACCGGGCGGCATGTGCTGGTGGCCTGCCCCCACGCTCTTCTGCCGCTCTTTCGAGAGTACGGCTCGCTTTTTGAGGAGCTGCCGCCGGTGGAGCTGCTGGAAGCGCTGGGCTCGGTGCCGGAGCTGGCCGGCCGCTTTCGTCTGCTGCCCTGCTCTCATCTTGGAGGCGAGAGCCTGCTGCCGGTTTTTCGCCCCGAGAGTCTGCTGCTGGACGGAGAGCCTTCGGGGGATCTGCTGGTCGCCATTTCGCCTCACGCCGTCGGCGATGGTTTCGAGGCATTGCTGTAAAGGAGGAATGGTTTTGTTATGTAAACCTCAAATCCTGTTTCTGCGGGAGCAGATCCTGCGGATTCTGGGGATCCGGCCGCCCTCTGTCTTTTATATCGGAGGGAGCGAAACGCTCCCCCCTCCTCTGGACCGGGAACGGGAGGACGCCGCCATCGAGGCCCTGCAGGCGAATGATGAACAGGCCAGGCGCTGCCTGATTGAACACAATCTCCGGCTGGTGGTGTTCATCGCCAAGCGCTTTGAAAATACGGGCATCAATCTGGAGGACCTGATCTCCATAGGCACGATCGGGCTCATCAAAGCTGTCAACACCTACCAGTCCGGCAAAAACATCAAGCTCGCCACCTACGCGTCCCGCTGCATTGAGAACGAGATTCTGATGCATCTGCGCAAGGTCGGCTCTCAGCGCGGGGAGCTGAGCCTGGATGAGCCGCTGAATACGGACTGGGACGGCAATGAGCTGCTCTTGTCCGACATACTCGGCACCGACGCGGACGAGGTCTCCCGCCCGCTGGAGGACGATGCGGAGATTGCCATGCTGATGGAATCGTTGGACACGCTGGAGGAGCGGGACCGACAGATCATCGAAATGCGCTTTGGGCTGCCCTCCGGGCGCGAGTATACCCAGAAGGAGGTAGCCGATGCCATGGGCATCTCCCAGAGTTACATCAGCCGCCTGGAAAAACGGATCATCGACCGGCTGCGGAAGGAGATGCTGCGAAGGATGCAGGTATGAACAAAAAAAGGATGCGCAATACGCATCCTTCCAGATTGTTGACAAGCCCTTGCGTCAGAAACAGGACTCGCATGGGGAGAGCGCGAGAGGGGAATTGGTTATCCCCTCTCGCGTTTTTATAATGATCATCGGATGGCGAAATCAATCGAAGATTCGATTGATTTCGCTGCC
>CAMKAP010000044.1 GCA_946410505.1 uncultured Clostridia bacterium | reverse complement strand
AGATCCCCGTGTTCACCAGATCCGTCACCACCCGGCGCCATTCCGGCTTTTCCACGAAAGAGCGGACGCGGCCGCGGCTGTCGGTGACGGCCAGCCCGTAGCGCAGAGGAACCGCCTGCCGGGACAGGGCGATGGTCACAGCCGCGCCGCTCTCTCTGTGACGGTCCATCAGCGCCTTCAAGTCGAAGTCGCAGGCGGCGTCGCCGCTGATGACGAGGAAATCCTCATCCCCGTAAAAGTCAGCACAGTTTTTCACGCCCCCCGCGGTACCGAGGGGGCGGTCCTCAATGCGGTATTCGATGCGCAGCCCCAGCCGCCGCCCGTCTCCGAAGACGTTTCGCACCTCGTCGGATCGGTAGCGCAGTGCGGCGCAGACCTCCGTATACCCATGGCGTCGCAGCAGGAGCAGAATATGCTCCATAACGGGCCTGCCCAGCAGAGGCACCAGCGGCTTTGGAAGAGGCCCGGTAACGGCCCGGAGCCGCGTGCCCTCGCCGCCTGCCATGATGACAGCTTTCAAAGCGATTCCTCTCTTTCTCTGTTCGCATTCTTTTCCGTGACAGGAATAGTATCTGCCGGAAAAGAGAAATTATTTGTTGCGCTGTTGTGCTCCTTTTGGTATAATCTACAATTGTATTAGTATCTGATCGTCCTTTTTATCCCTTTGCCGCCGGCAAAGGATGCATATCTGCCGAACACGGGAGGTGTGAGTTTGAATTTCGATCCGAAAAGCAATCGCCTGTCTGACCCGGGCCTGGGCATTCTGCTGTTTTTCCTGGCGGCTTTTGCTGCCGTGACTTTTTTCCGGGGGCAGGTTCTGCTGGCCGCCGCGGAAGCGGCCGTCCTCGTGATCCTGACGGTGTATTCGATCCTGTCCCACCGCGCCAGGCGCAGACAGCTGCAGGAGTATACCGAGTCGCTGGTCTATGACGCGGAGGGCGCGAGAAACAGCACGCTGACCAATTTTCCCCTGCCCATGGCGGTCTTCCGGCTGGAGGACTCCAACGTGGTCTGGGGCAACGAGATGTTCTTCAGCATCTTCGGCGTCACCGTCAAACGCCTGGACACCCGCATGTCCGACCTGGTCCCCGGCTTCTCCGGCAAATGGCTGCTGGAGGGGCGGGAGCAGTATCCCACCCTGGTAGAGGTGGGCGGACGCAAGTACGAATTGCACGGCAACCTGATCCGCAATGACAAGGGCGGGGAGAACTCCTTCACCGGCGTCACCTACTGGGTCGATGTGACGGAGATGGATCAGATCCGCTGCCGGTATCAGGAGAGCCGCCCCGTGCCCGGCATCATCATTCTGGATAACCTGGACGAGCTGGGCCGCAACCAGACCGAACGCGTGCGCAACGAACTGCGCGACGCGGCGGAGGAGAAGCTGGGCCAGTGGTGCGACGGGTATCACGGGATCCTGCGCCGGTATGACAGGGACCGTTTCCTCGCGGTGTTTGAGAAGAAGGACCTGGAGCGCATGAAGCAGGACCGCTTCTCCATCGTGGAGGAAATGCACAAGATCGAGAGCCCCAACGGGATCATTGCCTCGATCAGCATCGGCTTCGGCGAGGACGGAGATTCTCTGGGCGAGGGCCTGCAGTTTGCCGACAAGGCGACGGAGCTGGCACTCTCCCGCGGCGGCGACCAGGTCGTCGTCAAAAACCGGCTGAGCTTTGAGTTCTTCGGCGGGCGCGGGCTGGAGGTGGAGAAACGCACCAAGGTCAAGTCCCGTGTCATGGCCAACACTCTGGCCGAGCTGATGCGCGATTCCTCGCAGGTGCTGGTCATGGGCCACCGTTTTGCGGACCTTGACGCTGTCGGCGCCGCGGTGGGTATCTGCTGTATGGCCAGAAAGTGTGAGGTAAAGGCCCGGATCTGTATCGATCTGGAGCATAATGCCAGCCACAGTCTGATCGAGCGGCTGCAGAAGGACGAGGCCTACAAAAACGTCTTCATCAGCCCCAAGGAGGCCGAGCAGCTCGCCGACGGGCGCAGCCTTCTGGTGGTCGTGGACACCAACCGCCCCGAGCAGGTCGAGGACGCGGAGCTGCTGGAAAAGTGCAACCGCGTCGCCGTGATCGATCACCACCGCGTTGCCGCGACTTATATTCATAATGCGGCCCTGGGCTTTATCGAGCCTTACGCCTCCTCCGCCTGCGAGCTGGTCACGGAGATCCTGCAGGAGGTCACGGAGCTGAGCGATATGCTCCGCTGCGAGGCGGAAGCCATGCTCGCGGGCATGGTGCTGGACACCAAGAGCTTTTCCATCCGCACCGGTGAGCGCACCTTTGACGCGGCCGCCTACCTGCGCCGCGCCGGAGCCGACACCGCAGAGGTCAAAAAGCTCTTCCAGTCCGGCATGGACGACACTGTGGCCCGATACAAGATTCTGCAGCAGGCAACGCTTCACGGGAAGGTGGCCATCGCCGCACCGGACGAGCCGCAAAACCGTGTGGTCGCGGCCAAGGCCGCTGACGAACTGCTGAACATCTCGGGGGTGGACGCCTCCGTGGTGATCTCGCCCGACGGCAAGGGCAACGTCAACATCTCCGCCCGCTCCATCGGTGAAGTGAATGTGCAGATCCTGATGGAGAAGCTGGGCGGCGGCGGCAACCGCAGCGCGGCGGCCGCACAGCTCAAGGACACAGAGCTGGAAGAGGCAGTCAAGAGCGTTTACGCCGTCATCGACGAATATTTTGGGTAACACCGCCTCCCTTGTACAGGGGAGCCTTAGATGAAAGGAGACTGAAATATGAAAGTCATTTTTAATACCGACGTGCGCGGTCAGGGCAAGAAGGGCGAGATGAAGGAGGTCTCCATCGGCTACGCCCGCAACTATCTGATCCCCCGGGGCCTTGCCTCCGAGGCCACGCCCGACGCCATCAACGCCTTCAAGCTCAAGGAAAAGGCCAAGGCCGCCCAGGCTGCCCGGGAGAAGGCCGAGGCGCAGGAAAACGCGAAAAAGCTGGAGGGCGTTCAGGTCACGGTGCGCGCCAAGGCGGGCGCCGGCGGCAAACTCTTCGGCGCCGTCACCTCCGAGGCCATCAGCAAGGCCCTCAAGGAGCAGTTTGACATCGACATTGAGAAGAACAAGATCGTGCAGGCAGAGCCCATCAAGAACTTCGGCAGCTACTCCGTCAAGGCCAAGCTGGGTTATGAGGTCAGCGGCAGCATCAACGTGCTGGTGATCGAGGACAAGTAATCTTGCAGTATTAAGGAGCGCGTCATATGGACGAGCTGTTAGGCAAAAAAACACCGCACTCCGCTCCGGCGGAGCAGGCGGTCATCGGCTCCATGCTCATCGACCCCCGGTGCATCCCCGAGGTGCTGGAGCATTTGAAGGCGGATGAATTCTACATCAAGCTCAACCGGGACATTTTCGAGACCATGTTCGCCATGTTCTCCTACGGCCAGACCATCGACCCCGTGACCGTGCTGGACCAGATGAAGGTCCGCGGCGTCTGGACCGACACCTGCGAGAGCTATGTGGCGGAAATCATGCGCGTCACGCCCACGGCGGCCAACGTTCTGGAGTACGCCGCCATCGTGCGCGACCGGGCGCTGCTGCGCCGGCTGGGCGAAGCGGCGGATGAGATCAACAATCTGGTCTACGAGGGCTCCGGCGAGGCGGACACCGCGCTGGAGATCGCCGAGCAGAAAATCTACGCTCTGCGCAGCGGGCGGAACGTGGGCGGGCTCATGCCCGTCTCCTCCGTGGTGCAGACCGTATTTGATCAGCTCAACGAGGCGGCCAGCTCCGGCAGCAAGATCCCCGGCCTGTCCACCGGTCTTCCCGATCTGGACAACACGATCCTGGGCCTGAACCGTTCCGAGCTGATCCTGGCCGCCGGGCGCCCCGGCATGGGCAAGACCAGTCTGGGTCTGAACTTTGCCTTGTACGCGGGGCTGAACCTGGGCAAATCCGTGGCCGTCTTCTCTCTGGAGATGAGCCGGGAGCAGCTGGTGATGCGCCTTCTGTCCCGCGCATCCCTGGTGCCGCTGAAAAACCTGCTGACCGGCGAACTCACGCCCCAGCAGTGGCGCGAGGTCTCCGACGGCGCCCAGGCGCTGGCCGCGGCCGACATCCGCATCGACGACAACCCCACCCTCTCCGTCTCGGACATGAACGCCCAGTGCCGCAGACTTCCCAAGCTGGATCTGGTGGTCATCGACTACCTGCAGCTGATGCAGTCTTCCGGCAGCGGGCACAACTGGTCCAACGAGAGCCGCACCCAGGCTGTCAGCGACATCAGCCGCATGCTCAAAATCATGGCCAAGGAGCTCAACGTGCCCGTGGTCTGCTTAAGCCAGCTCAGCCGCGCCAACGAGTCCCGTCAGGACAAGCGTCCGCAGCTGTCGGATCTGCGTGAGTCCGGCGCCATCGAGCAGGATGCGGACGTGGTCATCGGCCTGTACCGCGACGGCTACTATAACCGCGAGAGCGACAATCCCAATCTGGCCGAGGCCATCGTTCTGAAAAACCGCAAGGGCGCCACCGGCACGGTGGAGCTCAACTGGCTGCCCGAGTATACTTCCTTCAGTTCCGTGGAGCGGCGGCATGATGATTACTGAGGCCGCCCTCGCCCTGCTGCCGCCGGGAAGCCGGGTGCTCTGCGCCGTCTCCGGCGGGAGCGACTCCGTTGCGCTTCTGCATCTTCTCTGGTCCCAGCGGGTACAATGGGAATGGGAGATCTTTGCCGCCCACTTCGAGCACGGCCTGCGCGGAGAGGAATCCCTGGCCGACGCCGCCTTTGTGGAGGATTTCTGCCGCGAGCGGGGCATCCCCTGCACGGTGGAGCACGGCGACGCGGCAGCCTATGCCGCCGAGCGCCATATGGGCATTGAGGCGGCAGCACGCGAGCTGCGCTACGCATTTCTGGAGCGCACGGCCGATGCCCTCTCCTGCGACCGGATCGCCACCGCCCACAACGCAAACGACAATGCCGAGACCCTGCTTCTGAACCTGATTCGCGGCAGCGGCCTGCGGGGGCTGGGCGGCATCCCGCCGCAAAGAGGCCGGATCGTGCGGCCCCTGCTGACGGTCTCCCGGGAGGAAATCGAACAGTATCTCCGCGAAAACGGGCTTCCCCATGTGGAGGACAAAAGCAACACGGACGAGGCCTTCCGCCGCAACCGCCTGCGCCGCTCAGTACTGCCGGTGCTGCATCAAATGAATCCGGCGCTTCTCCGTGCCTTCTCCGACACCGCCGCCCTTGCGCGGCAGGATGAGGACTGCCTGGACGCGCTGGCGGAGGATTTTATTCGGAAGCAATACCGGGAGCAAAGTCTCCCGGTGGAGGAGCTTCTCGATCTCCACCCGGCAATTTCTTCCAGAGTGGTGAGGAAGCTCTGCAATCAAGGCCTGAGCCGAGAGCATGTGGAGCAGGTTCTCTGCTTCTGCCGCGGAAGCGGGCTGGGCTTTCTGGATCTGCCCGGGCAGCGGCTGCGCCGGGAACAGGGGCGTCTGTATTTTGCGCCGCTTGCGCGTGTCAGCTTTCCCGACCGGACGATCCGAGCGGGAGAAACCCTGGAGATCCCGGAGCTGGGGCTGCGGCTCCATGCAGATCTGGTTGAATACAACCAAAAAATTAATAGCTTGTTCAAGACTTCGTGCATCAAATATGAGAATATACGTGGGAATATGATCCTTGTCACCGGTCGCCGTCCGGGCGACAGGCTCCGTCCCGCGAAGCGCGGCTGCGGCAAGAGCCTGAAGGCTCTGTTTGTCGAGGCCGGCCTGACTGCCCGGGAGAGAGACCGCTGTCTCGTATTTCGGGACGAGGCGGGCATTCTCGCCGTCCACGGCCTGGCTGTGGATGAACGGGCAGACCCTGCGCCGGGGGACAGTGTCCTGCGGCTGACGACAGAGACAAGGGAGGATTGTTTATGAGAGAGGCAATCGAGCGTGTTTTGATCTCCGAGGAGGAGCTGGAAGCGGCAGTCGCCAAGATCGGCAAGCAGATCTCCAATGACTACCGGGGGAAGGAGCCGATTTTCGTCGGCGTACTGAAGGGCTGTTTTATCTTCATGGCGGACCTGATGCGCCATGTGGATATTGACTGCTCCATGGACTTTATGGCGGTGTCCTCCTACAGCGGCACCACGTCCACGGGCGCGGTGAAGATCAATAAGGACCTGAGCGAGATCATTGAGGGCCGCCACCTGATCCTGGTGGAGGACATTCTGGATTCGGGCGTGACGCTCAACTATCTGAAGAACTATCTCCTAGTGCGAAAGCCCGCCTCCATCGCGGTGGCAACGCTCATGGATAAGCCAGCCCGCCGCAAGGCCGACATCTATGCGGACTATTCCTGCTTTGAAATCCCCGACGCTTTTGTCGTGGGCTACGGCCTGGATTACAATGAAAAATACCGGAACCTGCCGTATATCGGCGTACTGAAACCGGAAATCTACAGTTAATGGACTAACCGCATCAGGCCCGTTTTTCGGGACAGATGCGGAGAGGAAGAGGGAGACTGCGGATGTGAGGCTTTCGCGGCTGTTGCAGAAACCGCGGAAACGGAGCAGGCTTCTTCTGACGAAAAGGAAGTGTTTGTTTGAAACCCAATCGAAACCGCGCCCGAGACCTGGGCTTCTACGTGCTGCTGCTGGTGATCATGGTAGCTGTCATCTACACCATGACGCGCACAGAGCCCGCAAACCAGGTCAAGAGCTATTCCGAGCTGGTGGACCTGTTCCAGCAGGAGAAGGTCAAGTACTTTGAAACCCGCCCCGGCTCCTCCGGTACCGTGCTGTATATGCAGGTGCGCTCGGACGATCCGGAGGGTTACGAGGAGATGACCTACGATCTCTACAGCTTCTCCGTTTTCTATGAAGACTTTCACGAGCTGATCGCCCAGCAGAAGGCCGACGGTATCCTGGAGGACTACGAGTACGAGCCGGGCTATGTGGTGCCCTGGTGGGCCAGCATCATCCCCTATCTGCTGCTGATGGGCGGCGCAATGGTTCTTTGGTATGTGATGATGAACCGCATGGGCGGCGGGGGCGCCGGGAGCGTTGCCCGCTTCAGCAAGGCCCGCACACGCCTCGGCAGCGAGGAGAAGAACAAGAAGACCTTCCGCGACGTGGCAGGCTGTGACGAGGAGAAGGAAGAGCTGGCGGAGATCGTCGACTTCCTCAAGGACCCCAAGGCCTACACCGCCATGGGCGCGCGCATCCCCAAGGGCGTGCTGCTGGTCGGCCCTCCGGGCACCGGCAAGACGCTGCTGGCCAAGGCTGTGGCCGGTGAAGCGGATGTGCAGTTTCTGTCCATCTCCGGCTCCGATTTTGTGGAGCTCTATGTGGGCGTCGGCGCAGGGCGCGTGCGCGACCTGTTTGACCAGGCCAAGAAGGTGGCCCCGGCCATCATCTTCATCGACGAGATCGACGCTGTCGGCCGTCAGAGAGGTTCCGGCCTCGGCGGCGGACACGACGAGCGCGAGCAGACGCTGAACCAGCTGCTGGTGGAGATGGACGGCTTCGGCAACAACGAGGGCGTCATCGTCATGGCAGCCACCAACCGGGCCGACATTCTGGATAACGCCCTGCTGCGTCCCGGCCGCTTTGACCGCCAGGTCTATGTGGGTCTGCCGGACATCAAGGGCCGCGAGGCCATTTTGAAGATCCACTCCCGCGACAAGCAGCTGGCAGACGACGTGGATCTCAACAGTATCGCCAAGGGAACCCCGGGCTTCGCGGGTGCCGATCTGGAGAACCTGATGAACGAGGCTGCGCTGCTGGCCGTGCGCCGCAAGCACCGCTTTATCACCCAGGAGGACATTGACGAGGCCATCCTCAAGGTCCAGATGGGTCCGGAGAAGAAGAGCCGCAAGATGAGCGACAAGGCCCGCCGCCTCACCGCCTATCACGAGTCCGGCCACGCCGTGGCGGCCCGCTTCTGCAAGAATGTGGACCCGGTGCACTATATCACGATCATCCCCCGCGGCCCCGCCGGCGGCTTTACCCTGTTCCGCCCCCAGGAAGACGTGGAAAACTTCACCTCCCGCGCCGAGATGTATGAAAACATCGTGGTAGCTCTGGGCGGCCGCACGGCGGAAAAGCTCTTCCTGGAGGACATTTCCACCGGCGCCTCCGGTGACATCCAGTCCGCCAGTTCCCTGGCCCGCGATATGGTCACCAAGTACGGCATGAGTGAACGTCTGGGACCCATCTCCTTTGACAGCTCCGGCCACTCCATCTTCATCGGCCGTGACTTCGGTCAGACCAAGAGCTACTCCGAGGAGACCGCCGCCGCCATCGACGAGGAGGTTAAGGCCATCTTCGACCGCGCCGCCGCCGACTGCGAAAAGATCCTCACCGAGCACGCAGAGGAGCTGCGCGCCGTAGCCGAGTATCTGCTGCAGCACGAGACCATGGAGGGCGAGGAATTCGACTACTTCTTCGAGCACGGCGAGTTCATGCCCGAGAGCGTCAAGCAGGCGAAGCTTGCCGCGAAGGACAAAACCATCGAGCGGCCTGCCCGCAAGATCTCCATGAGCGACGAGGCCCCCGCGGCCCCGCTGCCCGCCCCGGAGACCGCGCCTCCTGCCGGAGAAGCCTCCCCCGCGCAGACGGAGCCGGCAGAAGCCGCTCCCTCACCGGAGACCGAGCCGCCGGTCGGAAAAGAGAAAGAAGAATAAAAGTTCAAGGCTGTGAAAGCATAGCTTTCACAGCCTTTGTTTTTCTTAATCAGTAAAATCCGCAAACCTTGATTTCTTCGTCTTTCTATTGAGCAAACGCGGCGTTTATGATATAATATATTGTCCCGCCTTGGATCCTGATCGGCGGCGGGGAAATTTAGAGCAAAGTGAATGGGTGACAATGAGCTACGACGAGTTTGATCTTGACGCCATCATGTCCGAATTTGAAGCCGAGGATGCTGCAAAAAGTGCAGAAACGCCGGACTCCGGCAGCGTCCCGCCGAGGAAAGAGGCGCAGCCCGCTCCCGCTCCCGTCTGGGAGGAGAGCGAAGACTTCGAAGAGGAAGAATACGAGGAGAAGCCCCGGAGGGGTCTCGCGGGCCTTCTGCGCAGAAAGCCGAAGGCTGCGGAACCGGACGACGAGGATGAGGACGATTACGCTTACGACGATGATGAGCAGGAGGAGCGCCCTGCGCGCCGCGGCTTCCTGAAGAGAAAGCCGAAGCGTGACAAAGCCGGGGAGAGCTTCGAAGACGAGGAAGTGGACGAGGCTGAGGAGGCAAAACCGCTGCCCGCCGGGGCACGATTTCTGCTGAGTCTGGTGTTTCTTGCCCTGTTTGTTCTCGGCCTCTGGTGGAGCCTCAACAACCTCCACCCCATGGGCGTGACCGCGCTGCCCCGCGCCGCGCAGAGCCCAGTGGTGACGGCGCCGCCTGTTGTGACGGAAGCGCCCGCCCCCGTCGCTGCCCCGAGTGAGGCGGCACCGGCTGAAGCAACGCCGGAGGTCACACCGGAGCCGACCCCGGAACCCACGCCGGAACCTGTCCGCTACTACATCCCGGAGGATGCGCTGGTGGCGCCCGCCCCCGATCCCAACGGCTTCGGCTCCGTGCCGGTGGATCAGGCGGATAAGATCCTCGACGTGATCCAGCAGGCGCGCGACAGCGGCCTTCTGCGGGAGGATGAGGAAGTGGTCTTCGACCCGAACGCCAACTTCTACACCGGCCTCTACGCCGAGGAGATCAAGTATTACATCGACGACTCCATTCTGACGATCCTCTGGAAAGAGGATATTGACGGCCGCTGCTGCAGCTTCTCGGAGATCAAGGTGCGCGACGGTTCCCAGTTCCGCCGGAAGCTGGCGGACGACACCTTTGGCTCCTACAACTACTATGTGGCTTCGGAGCTGGCAGCCTCGACCAACTGCGTGGTGGCCATGAACGCGGACTACTATGCCTTCCGGGACTTCGGCATCGTGGCCTATAACCGGGAGCTCTACCGCTTCAACACCTCCACCTACACCGGCAACTACAAGAAGTACAACTGCTTCGACACGCTCTTTGTCACCGCCGACGGCGACTTCCTGTACAAGGAGCTGCTGGAGGAGAACACCGAGGATTCCATCCGCCAGTGGATGGCGGAGAACGACGTGGTCTTCTCCCTGGCCTTCGGGCCCATTCTGGTGCGTGACGGCGTGGCCCAGGTCACCAGCTGGTACCCCGCGGGCGAGGTGGACACGGCCTATTCCCGCGCCGGCATCGGTGTGAAGGATAAGCTGCACTACCTGTTCATGACCGTCAACCACGGCTCCAACGCCGCCAACTGCACGGTCAACAAGATGGCCGAGTTCTTTGAACGCAAGGGCGTCATCACCGCCTACGGCCTGGACGGCGGCCAGACCAGCGAGATCGTCTGGCAGGGCGTCCCCTATAACCATGTGGACTGGGCGTCCGAGCGTATTGTCAGCGATATTATCTACTTTGCGTCTGCCGTGGGCAGCACCGGGGAAGGAGGCGGCAATTAATGGATTACGTTCTGGATCTTGACTTTGCCGTGTTCCAGATGAGCGCGGTCACCATTGTCGCGGGCATCGTGCTCTGCTTTATCATCACAGCGGCTCTCAACGCCCGCCGCGGCGGCTCCTTCAGTGCGGTGCTTGGGCTTGCGGCCCTGGGGCTGGTATTCGGCGTGCTGTTCTCCCGCTTTCTCCACTGGTACTTTAACGCCGAGGCCTACGGCTCGCTGAAGGTCGCCTTTACCGACTTCAACCGCGGCAGTTTCTGCCTGCAGGGCATGTTTCTCGGTCTCTGGCTGGCGGCTTTCCTGGTCAGGAAAATGCGCCTGACGGACAGTGTTCCCGGTCTTCTCGACGCGGCGGCGCCCGGCGTCTGCCTGCTGGTGGCGGTGATCCGCTTCAGCGCGCTCTTCAACACCACCTGCCGCGGCCGCATCACAATCAAGTCCGGGCTCTTTCAGCGCCTGCCCTTCGCCGTGGCCAGCACGGATGCGGCCGGCAACGTGACCTACCGCTTCGCCAGTTTCTTTATCGCCTTTTTGCTGATGCTGGTGGTGACCATCGTGGTATGGCGCTTCTTCCTGGACGATGAGGAGCGTTGGATGAAGGCGCCCTGCCCCGGCGAGGGCCACACCATGCGCCTGGCGCTGGTGCTCTACGGCGCGGTGGAGATCATCATGGACTCTACCCGCAACGACTCCCCTTTGATGCACTTCCGCTTCATCTCCCAGCTCAACAAGTTCTCCGCCTTCATCAGTCTGGCGCAGATCTTCGCGGCGGTGTGCATCCTCTGCGTGCTGATCTACTACAGCCGCATGTCCATCAAGGCCAACGGCTTCAAGTGGTATCATCCGATGCTCTGGATCGCCTTTCTGGTGAGCCTCTTCGGCGTGGGCAAGCTGGGCGAATACAATGTTCAGCGCTACGCCACCTACCTCAAGTGCTACGCCTGGATGAGCGCCTCCCTGGTCCTGATGGCCGCGACAGCCATCATCGCCTGGAGCACCTGCCTGGAGACCGGCGAAGTGCACGAAGAATAAACATCCTGTACGCAAAAAAGAGCTGTGACACAAGTCACAGCTCTCAAGGTGTCGACACTTTGTCGACACCTTGAGAATCAAAAATGAGAACTACCGAAAAGTTCTCATTTTTGAGTATATCAAA
>CAMKAP010000043.1 GCA_946410505.1 uncultured Clostridia bacterium | reverse complement strand
ATCATCGGCAAAAAAGGCGCCATGCTCAAAAAAATCGGTGAACTGGCCAGGGAAGACATTGAAGACTTTATGGGTACAAAGGTCTACCTGCAGACCTGGGTGAAGGTCAAGGAAAACTGGCGGGACTCCATGGCGCAATTGAGAAATTTTGGCTTTACCGAACAGTAAATGAAAGCCGCCGCCTCTGCAGACACTATTGTCAGAGGTGGTATAGATGAAAGAAGCCATCTGGCAGGCATTCCGGGAGACCGGCGATCCGCTGTGCTATCTGCTCTACAGAGCGAGCTGCGGCGATCTGACGCCGAAATCTTCTGAGAACACACCGAAAACCGCATGACGAAGTCATGCGGCGTCTGGGTTTGGAGTTTACATAATATGTTCAAAACCACCAGAGGCCTCGTTTTACGGGAGGTTCGCTACAAGGAAGCAGATCGGATCCTTACGATCCTGACAGAGTCGGAGGGAAAGATCACGGCCAAGGCCCGGGGCGCGCTGCGCAAAACTAGCCGTACCGGCGCTGCAACCCAGCAGCTCACCTGGTCGGAGCTGACGCTGTTCGGCAACCGGGGGAAATGGCAGGTGAACGAGGGCAGCGTGATCGAAGGCTTTGACGGCCTGCGCGCGGATATAGCAAAGCTTGCTCTCGGCAGCTATTTTTCCGAGTGCCTTGACGCCTTCGGCGCTGAGGAGCAGCCGGAGCCAGCGCTTTTGCAGTTGGGCCTCAATTCCCTCTACGCGCTGAGTCGGGACCTCTGCGATCCCATACAGATCAAGGCAGCCTTTGAGATGCGCCTCATGACGCTTACGGGCTTCCAGCCAAATGTCGAGGCCTGTGTCTACTGCGGAAAGACGGAACCGGAAGACCCCTGCCTTGGGCTGGAGACGGGCGGCCTCTGCTGCCGTGCCTGCCGCAAGGCGGATTTCGGCCGCACGGCAGGGCTCGGCGGAGGAGCGCTGCCGGCACTGCGTTATATAATCGCTGCACCGGCCAAACAGCTCTTTTCCTTTAAGCTGGAGGGAAACGGCCTCCGGCTGCTGTCTGAGGCTGCGGAGGACTATCTCTGTGAGCACGCCGAGCGAAGCTTTCCTACACTGGAATACTGGAAAAAAGTGAGATAATGCCTTTTCCCTTACATCGGGGAATCAAAGGTGAAAGGATCGAATATGAGCTTTTTTGAAAAGTCCTTGATGACCCTGGAGCTGCCTGCCGTGCTGGATATGCTGGCTTCACAGGCGGTGGGGGATGCGGCCAAGGAGCGCGCGCTGGCTCTCAGACCCGCGGTGGATCGCTTTGAGGTCTCGCGCCGTCTGGAGGAGACCAGCGCGGCCAAGACCATGATGACTGTGCGTGGCGGACCCTCATTTTCCGGCGTGAAGGATGTGCGCGCGTCACTGGCCAGGGCTGATCTGGGCGGCGCGCTCAACACCCGGGAGCTGTTGGACATCGCCCGCGTGCTGCAGTGTGCCAGACTGGTGCGCGGCTATATCGGGGACGACAGCGTGGGCAAGACCGCCATTGATTCGCTTTTCTACGCACTGCGCGCCAATAAATTCCTGGAAGAAAAAATCAATACCTCCATCGTAGGAGAAGATGAGATCGCCGACGGCGCTTCTCCGGAGCTGGCCACGATCCGGCGGCAGATGCGGGCCGCCGCGGCAAGAGCACGGGACGCGCTGCAGAAGATCCTCTCTTCACCCTCCTATGCCAAGGCCCTGCAGGAGCCCATCATCACCATGCGCTCGGACCGCTATGTGGTCCCGGTGCGCGCGGATCACAAAGGTGCGGTACCTGGCCTGGTACACGATATTTCTGCCACCGGTCAGACTCTGTTCGTGGAGCCCATGGCGGCGGTCAAGGCCAACAACGAGCTGCGGGAGCTGGCCGCCAAGGAGAAGCTGGAGATCGAGCGCATTCTTGCCGAGCTCTCGGCGGACTGCGCCGAGCACCGTGAGGATATTGACTCAGACTTTGAGATGCTGACCCGGCTGGACCTGATTTTTGCCAAGGCAAAGCTCAGCTACAAGCTGGATTGCCAGGCGGCCTCCATGGAGGATAAGGGGATCCTGCTGCGCCATGCGCGGCATCCGCTGCTTGACCAGGCAAAAGCGGTCCCCATCGACGTGGAGCTGGGAGAGAGCTTCGATACGCTGGTCATCACCGGACCCAACACCGGCGGCAAGACCGTTTCGCTCAAGACCATCGGCCTGCTCGCCGCCATGAACCAGTGCGGCCTGCACATCCCCGCCGCCGACGGCAGCAATCTGCCCGTGTTCAGCCATATCCTGGCCGACATCGGCGATGAGCAGTCCATTGAGCAGAACCTGTCCACCTTCTCTGCGCATATGACCAACATTGTCAGCATTCTCGAAGAGTGTGACGATTCTTCGCTCCTGCTTTTCGACGAACTGGGAGCGGGCACCGACCCCACTGAGGGCGCGGCGCTGGCTATTTCCATTATTGAACACGCCCGCGGCTGCGGCGCCATGATCGCGGCCACTACGCATTATGCCGAGCTGAAGGTCTATGCTACCAATGAGGCGGGAGTGCAGAACGCTTCCTGTGAGTTCGACGTGGAGACGCTGCGGCCGACTTATCGGCTGCTGGTGGGCATCCCCGGCAAATCCAACGCCTTTGCCATTTCGAAGCGGCTCGGACTGAGTGAAGCCGTCATCAATGACGCCCGCACTCGCGTCGGCACCGAGAGCGCCAGCTTCGAGGCCACCATCGAGAAGCTGGAGCAGACGCGGCTGCTGCTGGAGAAGGAGCGCACGGAGGCTGCCGTCAAGCTGCGGCAGGCGGAGGAGAACGCCAAAAAGGCGGCATTCCTGCGGGCGGAGCTGGAGGTGCGGCTGGAGAAGGCTGACCAGAAGGCGCGGCGGGAAGCGGAGCGCGTACTCAGCGAGGCTCGGGAGACTGCCGAGCAGACCTTCCGTGAGCTGGATGAGATGCGACGCCGTGCAAACGAGGAAGAGGACGCCCAGCGGGTGAACGAAGCCAGAAGTGAACTGCGCCGAAGACTCAACCAGTCCCAGGACGCGCTGCGCCGACAGGAGCCGGACTCGGCGGCGGAGCAGAAGTCCGCGCGGCCTGTGCAGCCAGGCGACACGGTGCAGATCAAGTCCATGGGCATGAAGGCGGAGGTAATCTCCGTTTCGCCAGAGCGGGTGCTGACGCTGCGGGCGGGCATCATGAACGTGACCGCCAAAGAGGATGAGGTGCTGCTTCTGGAAGGGGAGCGCGTCAAGCCTAAAAAGACCCAGACAGCGTCCTCGGCAACGCTTCGCTCCGCGGGGCTTGCCCAGGAGATCGACCTGCGCGGCATGGAGGCCATCGAAGCGGTCCTCACCGCCGAGCGCTACCTGGATTCTGCGGTGATGGCGCGGCTTAAAACTGTTACCATCATCCACGGCAAAGGTACCGGCGCGCTGCGCAGCGCCATACAGGACATGCTGCGCCGCAACAAGAGCGTCAAGTCCTTCCGGCTGGGCCGATTCGGTGAAGGGGAGTCCGGTGTTACCATTGTCGAACTCAAATAATTTTTCGCCCGCTTTCCCTCAATTCATGTTAAAAATAACGAAAGCTGACCTAGGCGGTTGACGATTCGCACGAAATTTGATAAAGTATGGGTGCTTTAAGAAGCATTACAAGTTTAAGGAGTGGCGAGTATGATAACCAAAGAAGTAGTCATTAATAATCAGGTAGGTCTTCACGCCAGACCCGCGACTTTCTTCATTCAGAAAGCCAATGAGTTTAAGAGCAGCATCTGGGTCGAGAAGGAAGAGCGCCGCGTCAACGCCAAGAGCCTGCTGGGCGTTCTTTCCCTGGGCATCGTGAAGGGCACCGCGATCACCATTATTGCCGACGGTGCGGACGAAGAGGAGGCCATTGCCACTCTGTCCCAGCTGATCGATTCCGACTTCTCCGAGTAACATACAAAAGCATTTGCGAACAAGGGCTGTGCGTCTGCACAGCCTTTTTTCAGATTATTGAACATGAAAAAAGAGAACAAAGCCATTCTGGAAATGCTCCTGTGCGCGGGGCTTTGGAGCATCGCCGGAATTTTCATCAAGCTCCTTCCCTGGAGCGGTCTTGCGGTTTCCAGCCTGCGCAGTCTGGTGGCGGGGCTCACGATCGCTATTTATATGGCGCTCAGACGCATGCGCTTCTCCTTTGACCGCCCTACGGTGATCGCGGGGTTGCTGGCGGGCAGCGTCTATACCTGCTTTGCCCTGGCCAACAAACTCACTACCGCGGCGAACACTATCGTACTGCAGTTTACAAACCCGATTTTCATTGTGCTATTTACGGCGCTGATCGAACGGAAGCGCCCACGGGGCAGGGATCTGGCCGTGGTGCTGGTGGTGCTGGGCGGCATCGCGCTGTTCTTCTTCGACCAGCTTGGCCCCTCCACTCTGCTGGGAAACCTGGTCGCCATCGCCTCCGGCCTTTTTATGGCAGGCATGTATATGAGCGTCGGGAGCCTCAGCCGGGACAGCCGCTTCAGCGCCATTGTCATCGGGCAGAGCTTCGCCTTCCTGGTTGGCTTTCCCAATGTGCTCCAGACGCGGCCCGTCCTGACGCCTGCCACGATCGGCTGTGTACTGGCCCTGGGGATATTTCAGCTGGGCATTGCCTATATTCTCTATGTGAAAGCGAGCGAATACTGTCCGCCGCTGGCCTGTGGATTGCTCGGCGCGGTGGAGCCGCTGCTCAACCCGCTCTGGGTGCTCCTCTTTGATGGGGAACGGCCCGGTCCCTTTGCCCTGGTCGGCGGTGTGATCGTGATTTCCGCCGTGACGCTCTGGTGCATCTTTGGAAAGAAGAACGAGGAGAGAAATGCAGAAGCATCTTCCGGAATTACAGGATAAGGCCAGCCGGCTGCCGCTGCTGCCGGGCGTGTATATCATGCTCGACGAGCACAGCGAGGTCATTTATGTGGGCAAGGCCAAAAAACTGAAAAACCGTGTCAGCAGCTATTTCCACGGGGAGCATCTGCCCAAGGTGGCGGCCATGGTGGAGAAAGTGGCTGATTTCAACGTCATTGTCGCGGGCAGCGAGTTTGAAGCCCTGGTCCTGGAAAACTCCCTCATCAAACGCCACAAGCCCCACTACAATATCCTGCTCAAGGATGACAAGGGTTACCCGTTTATCCGCGTGGATCAGAGGGATGAATACCCCGTCATGAGCATATCCAGCCGCTCCGGCAAGGACGGTGCTCGCTACTTCGGCCCCTTCGGCGGGCGCAGCCAGACCCGGGATATTATCAGCACCATCTCCAAGGCGCTGCTGCTGCCGGACTGTTCGCGGAAGTTTCCGCGGGACATCGGAAAGGAGAGGCCCTGCCTAAACTACCATATGGGCAGCTGCGCGGGCTGGTGCCTGCGCGACAGCAGCGCGGAGGATTACCGCGCCCGGATGCAGCAGGCCATGCTGATCCTGGACGGCAAAAGCGGGGAACTGATCGAAGATCTGCGCGCACAGATGGAGCAGGCGGCCGAGGAGCTTCGCTTTGAGCGCGCTGCCGAGCTGCGCGACCGTCTGCGCGCCGTGGAAGGGCTTGCCAACAAGCAGCGGGTGATCTCTACGGCCTTTGCGGATACGGACGCCGTGGGCTTCTGCCGCGGGGCCAGGACCTGTTTTACCGTGCTCCACTTTGTGGACGGAGATCTGGCAGGCAAGGATGTGGAGATGATGGACGAGCCGCTGGAGGAGGACGCGGAGGCGGTCTCTGATCTGGTGCGGCAGTATTATACTGCCCACCGGGGCGGCTGGCCCAAGTCCATCCTCCTGCCCGTGGAGATCGAAGACCGGGAGGAGCTGGAGACCCTCCTCAGCGAGGCCGCGGGAAGACGCGTCTACATCGAGACACCCAAACGGGGTGAGCGCATGCGCCTCATAGAGAGCGCGGCTGTCAACGCACGGGAGGAGATCCAGCGCCGCACGACTCAGGCACAGCGGCGCTCCCAAACGCTGGAATGGCTGCAGAAGGCGCTGGAGCTGGAGAATTTCCCCACACGCATCGAAGCCTTTGATATTTCAAACCTGGGCGACACCGGCATCGTCGCTGCCATGACCGTGCATGTGGACGGCAAGCCCCTCAAGCGGGATTACCGCAAATTCCGTATACGGGATCTGGACGGACAGGACGACTACGCCAGTATGTATCAGGCCGTGCACCGCCGCTTCCAGCACTATGTGGAAGGCGACGAAAAGTTTGCGCCGCTCCCGGACCTTCTGCTCATCGACGGCGGCGACGTGCATGCCGCCACAGCCCGACAGGCGGCGGAGGATCTGGGGATCTCCGTACCAATCTTCGGTATGGTCAAGGACGACCGGCATCGCACCCGTGCCCTGATCACCCCGGAGGGAAGGGAGATCGGCATCAGCGGTAATCAGGCAGTGTTTTCTCTGGTGGGGAACATCCAGGAGGAGACCCACCGCAGTGCCATCACTTATCAGCGGCTGCTCAGAAGCGAGAGTTACAACTCCACGCTGGACAAGATCGAGGGAGTGGGCCCCAAACGCCGGACCGATTTGATGAGGGCTTTCAAGTCTGTCCGCGCGATCCGGGAGGCGGAGCTGGAGCGGCTGAAGCTTGTTGTGCCGAAGAACACGGCTCAGGCAGTATATGATTATTTTCACAGCGAGGAGGCAAGCCCATGCGAGTCATCACAGGAACTGCCAGAGGCAGAAGACTGAAAACACCGGAGAATTACGACATTCGCCCCACCACGGACAATGTGAAGGAGGCCATGTTCAATATCCTCCAGTTCGATATCGAAGGGCGGCGGGTTCTGGATCTTTTTGCAGGGACCGGTCAGCTCGGCATCGAGGCGCTCAGCAGGGGCGCTGCCGAGGCTGTATTCGTCGATGCCGATCGGGACAGCATCCGCATCGTTAAGGAAAACCTGAAAAACTGCGGCCTCAAGGCCGCAGTGATTCTGGCAAACGCCCTGGATTACCTGCGCACGGCCGGAAAGTTTGATCTGATCTTTGTCGATCCGCCCTATGATGCGGGGCTGTATGAGCCGGTGCTGAAAAGCATCAATTCGGTTGACAACTTGTCGGATGGTGGTATAATCGTCTGTGAAGCTCGCCGTGAGACGGTTTTGCCGGAGATGGATGCGCCATACCTCCGAGGCCGGGAATACCGTTACGGCAAGGTGAAAATCTGTTTGTATACGAAGGAATCCGACGCATGAGCATCGCTATCTGCCCGGGCAGCTTTGACCCGATCACCCTCGGCCACCTGAACATCATCCGGCGCACTTCGCGGATCTTTGACCGGGTCGTGGTTTGTGTCATGCACAATGCCGCGAAGCCTTCTCCCATGTTTACGGTGGAAGAGAAGCTGGACATGGTCAGGCGCGCTGTGAGCCGCTACCCCAACGTGGAGGTGGACTGCTTCTCGGGACTGCTGGCTGAGTATGCCAGACAGTACGAAGGCGCTGTGATCGTCAAGGGCCTGCGTGCAGCCTCTGATTTTGAGTACGAGTTTCAGATGAACCTGATCAATAAAAAGATCAATCCCGAGCTGGAGACCATGTTCCTGACAGCCAGCGAGAAGTACACCTTCCTGTCCTCCTCTGTGGTGCGGGAGATGGCCATGTACGGGGCGGATCTGACGGGCCTTGTCCCCAATGAGATCATTGATGACATTCAGCGGAAAGCACAGCGATGGAGGAATCAGTAATGGAAAACAGCAATATTATCGAACTGCTGGACATTCTTTACGCCATGGTAACCGAGGCCTGGGGAGTCCCTCTGGGCAATGACAAGTGTATCATTGAGCGAGATAAGGCCATGGAGATCATCAATGAGATCAAAAACAGTCTGCCCAGCTCCATTGCTGAATCCAAACGCCTGGTGGCTGCCCGGGATGAATTTATCGGCAACGCCAAGCGCGAGGCGGAAGCCCTGCGCAAGAATGCCGAGGAGAAGGCGCGCACCATGGTGGAGGAGCAGGAGATCGTCCGTGTTGCCCGCGCCCGCAGTGCGGAAATGATCGCCTCGGCCGAGGCAAAATCCCGCGAGCTGCGCCGCCTTGCCAGCGATTACGTGGACGACATCATGCGCCAGACGGAGGAGAGCCTCTCCGGCGCACTGAGCACTGTCCGTTCTGCCCACGGCGCCTTCCAGTCTGCGGGCAGCCCCGCTAAGGCCAAGCCGGCCCCGGCGGCCCCCAAGATGGCGAGCAGTATCGTTCCGGAAATCGAGGAATGAGCGACAGGTAAAAGAAAGACCCAGCGCCCATATATCGGAAAATCCGATATATGGGCGTTTTTTCTGCGTCCGGCACAAGACCTTGAAGGTCTTGAAAGATGTAAGAAAAATGACAAAAATCAACGAAAAGTTTCTCTTGCTTTTTAGAATTGCCTCCCATATAATGAAATTGAAAGTGGTACGAAGTGGTGGAAAATGGTGCATTTTCTCAGGGTTAGGGGTGGCTTCCGTGACGGGTGAATATCAGCACTCTCTTGACAACAAAGGGCGTCTTTTTATCCCTGCCAAGCTCCGGGATGAGCTGGGCGAGGTTTTTTTCATCACGCTTTCCATGGACCGCTGCCTCAGCGCTTACAGCAGCGAGGCTTGGGCCGCCTTTTCCGAAAAGGTTAACGCCATGCCCTATGTCAAGCAGCGCAAAATGAGGCCGCTTTTTGCCCATGCGGCCCGCTGTGAACTGGACGCACAGGGGCGTGTTCTGATCCCGCAAAATCTGCGTGATTACGCGGGCTTTACGAAAAATGTAACGGTGGTGGGCTGCAATAACCACGCTGAGCTCTGGGACAGTGAGGCCTGGAGCGCGGTATATGCCGCGGAGACAAGCCCGGATAATATCGCCGCCGTGATGGAGGAACTGGATTTCTGATGGATGCGCCGAAGCATGTTTCCGTACTGCTGCAGGAATGCATCGACAACCTGAACATAAAACCGGATGGGATTTACCTGGACGGCACGCTTGGTATGGGCGGGCACTCGTTTGAGATTGCCTCCCGCCTGACCACGGGCCGTCTTATTTGCGTGGATCGGGACGAGACCGCCATTGAGCGTGCCGGCAAACGTCTTGCATGCTTTGGTGAGAAAGTCACGCTGGTCCACGGTAATTTTTCAGACGCCGCTGCGATCCTGGAGAATCTGGGGATCGTAGGCGTTGACGGAATGCTCTTTGACCTGGGCGTGTCCTCTCCGCAGCTGGACGAGGCTGAACGGGGCTTTTCCTATATGCAGGATGCGCCTCTGGATATGCGGATGGACGGTTCCGCCGCGCTCAGCGCCTATGATGTGGTCAATAGCTACAGTGCCGACAGGCTCAACCGAATTCTCTGGGATTTCGGTGAGGAGCGTTACGCCAGGCGCATCACGGCGGGTATCCTTGCCGCGAGAGAGAAGGCGCCCATCAGATCCACCATGGAGCTGGTGGAGATCATCAAGTCCTCCTTGCCGGCACCTGCGCTGCGGGAGAAGCAGCACCCGGCCAAGCGCAGCTTTCAGGCGATCCGCATTGCGGTGAACGATGAGCTTGGCGCCATCACCTCCATGATGGAAACGGCGCCGGATAAGCTGAATCTGGGCGGGAGGCTCTGCGTCATCAGCTTTCACTCGCTGGAGGACCGGATCGTAAAGGCCGGGATCGCCGCCCGGGAAAACGGCTGTACCTGCCCCCGGGAGGCGCCGATCTGTACCTGCGGCTTTGTGAAAACCCTGCGCAGTGTGAGCCGCAAGCCGATTTTGCCGAGCGCGGAAGAAATTGAGAGAAATCCCCGCTCCCGCAGCGCCAAGCTGCGTGTGGCGGAAAGAGTATGAGACAGATCAACGAGATCCTTTTTCGCGCTGTGTGCCTCTGTGCCGCCGTGCTGATGCTGCTGATGAGTCTGCTGTGCTCCATCCGTGTGGCAGCCGTGAACGAGAGAGCGGCAAAACTGGAATGGGAGAACGCCGCACTGACAGAAGAGATTGCAATGCTCACGGCGCGCTCCGAGAGCCGACTGAGCCTGGAGGAGCTGGAACGCTGCGCTTCTGAGAAGCTGGGGATGCAGCGCTTGACACCCGGGCAGATCATTATGATGGAATTTCCAGTCGAATAAGCCTGTGGGAGGCATGTTCGACGGACGGGCCGAATATGGATAGCTGAGCATCTCCTGTGAAAGCGTGCTTTCACAGGAGAAATTGATGCGGAGGCAATGCCATGTTCCACACTCCCAAATCTGCGCCGACGGTCAGCGCGCCGACGCGGCAGATGCTGCGCCGGGCTCTGTGCCTGATGGCGCTTTTCGGCGTACTGCTCTTTGCACTGCTGCTGGCGCGCCTGTTTCGGCTGCAGATCCTGGAGCATGAGCGCTATGAGCGTCTCGCCATGGAGCAGCAGCTGCGCGACGCACCCAGCGCAGTTGCCCGCGGAATCATCTACGATACACATTTGGAACCCCTCGCGGTATCAGCCTCTGTGGACAATGTATATCTGAGTCCTGCGGAGATTAAGGCATACGGGGAAGACCCCAAACTCATTGCCCGGGGGCTTGCGGAACTACTGGGTCTGGATTATAATGAACTGCTGCAGAAATGCGCCCAGACCGGTTCCTGGTATGTGACCGTTGCAAGAAAGCTCGAGCGGGAGCAGGCGGATGCGGTCCGGGCCTTTAAAAACGAGAACAATCTCCGCGGCGTCCGTCTGGAGACCGATACGAAACGCTACTATCCCAATTCCTCCCTGGCCTGCCACCTGATCGGCTTTGTCGGGACAGACAATTACGGCCTGGAAGGGATCGAAGCGCGCTATGATGAGCTTCTCGCCGGAACGGCGGGGCGAACGCGGCGCATGACCAACGCTTTTGGCACAGACCTGCTCTTTGAACAGTTCGAGGAGTATGAACCCGGACAGGACGGCTGCGACGTGGTTACCACCATTGACACGGCCATCCAGTACTTTGTGGAGAAAAATCTGCGGCAGGCGGTCGCGGATTATGACATTCAGAACGGCGCCGGTGCCATCGTCATGGATGTGAAGACCGGCGCAGTGCTGGCCATGGCCTCACTGGACGGCTACGATCTGAACCATTTTCTGGATGTGGGCCCCGAGGTACAGGCCTTGATCGACGCAGCTCCTACGGAAGAAGAAAAGCAGACCATCCGCAGCGATGCGCAGATTCGTCAGTGGCGCAATAAAGCTTTGTCTGACACTTATGAGCCCGGCTCCACCTTCAAGATCATCACGCTCGCCATGGCGCTGGAGGAAGGCGCTGTGAACGAGCAAAGCAGCTTCTTTTGTCCCGGCAGCGTCAGCGTCAAGGGGCGCAGCAGCCCGATCCGCTGCTGGAAGGATGGGGGCCACGGCTCCCAGAACCTGACCCAGGCGGTGCAGCACTCCTGCAACGCGGCTTTTGTGAACATTGGACTTCGCGTGGGCGCGGAGCGCTTTTACGATTACTGCGAGGCCTTTGGCTTTCTGGAAAAAACCGGCGATCCGGACGACAATCTGACAGCCCGGACGGGGATTGATCTGGCTGGTGAGAGCGGCAGCATCTGGTGGAGTGAGAATACTTTCTGCTCGGAGAGAAATCTGTCGCAGCTTGCGGCGGCCTCCTTCGGCCAGACCTTCACCATCACCCCGCTGCAGCTTGTTACGGCGGTTTCTGCCTGTGTAAACGGCGGCTATCTCATGCAGCCCTATGT
>CAMKAP010000042.1 GCA_946410505.1 uncultured Clostridia bacterium | reverse complement strand
CGGCGCTGTCTTTCTTTTCGGGCAAGTACCGAAAAGAAAGATAGGGGGGCGCATCACGCAGCTTCGTCTCTCTGAACATGTTGAAGATAATAGTATATATTTTTACGCAGGCCCCGGGAACCTTTTCCCGGGGCCTGCGTCTCATTTGTCGAGGACAGGTGCTTTCGGGCGCCGATAATATAAAAAATGACAATAGGGAGGACACTCTCATGAAAAAGACAGCTTCACTTATGCTGGCCCTTCTGCTGCTTCTGTCGCTCTGCGCCTGCGGCAGTCTGAGCCCGAAGGACGCAGTGCAGACAGCCTCTGCGCCTGCGGAGGCCGACTACGCCCCTGCGGAGGCCTACGCGGAGGAATCCGCCGCCGGCTTTGCCATGAGCAACACCGCCGCGAAGACCGAGGACGGCGGCAGCGGAGAAGACGCCCCCGAAGAAAACCCCGAGAAAATCATCTACTCCGCGGATGTGACGGTGGAAACCACCGATTTTGTCGGCAGCCTTGCCAAAATCGAAGAGCTGCTGGCATCCTGCGGCGGCTGGGTGGAGTCGAGCAGCGTCAACGGCGCAAACTTCTACCAGAAGTCGCGGGGCTACGGCGGCACGCGCAGTGCAAGCTACATTTTGCGCATCCCCAGCGACCGCTTTGACGAGCTGATGAGCTCTCTCTCCTCCCTCGGCAACGTCCCCTACACCCACACCTACACCGAAAATGTCACCAGCCAGTACTACGACACGGAAGCCCACATGAAGGCCTACCAGACGCAGGAGGACCGGCTGCTGGAAATGATGGAGAAGGCCGAGACCGTGGAGGACATCGTTATTCTGGAGGACCGGCTCACCGAGCTGCGCTGGCGTATCGAGTCATTGCAGTCCACGCTCAAAAACTGGGACCGCCGGGTCAGCTACAGCAGCGTCTCCCTGAGTCTGCAGGAAGTGCAGGAGTATACGCCCGAGGCGGAGACCCGTCTCAGTTACGGCCAGCGCCTCTGGCGCAGCCTGAAAGACGGGCTGAGAGGTGTTGCGGAGTTCTTTGAAGAGCTGCTGATCTGGTTCGTCGGCGCGCTTCCCACGCTGGCGATTCTGGCCGTGCTGGCGCTGCTCCTGCGTCTGCCCGTGAAAAAAGCCCTTGCCCGCCGGCGGGAAAAGAGAGCGGAAAAGAAAGCGAAGCCCGCTCCCAAAGCCGAATAAAAAAGGAAGGACGCCCGAATGGGCGCCCTTTTTTATTCAGTCCTGTCTCCCAGTTTATTCCTCTTCGACAGCCTGCTGATACATCTTCATCAGAAACAGGTTGTCGGGGTAAGCGGAGTTGGCGGCAGCGTAGAGGATCATCCCTTCGCGGAAGTGCCGGTTCAGAGACTGTGCAAAACTTTTGTTGTTTTTCATATGGGTTTTCATTCCTTTCCTGACATATACCGGAGCGTTTCCGGGTCTTGATGTCTCGCGCCCGGTACGATACATTCCTTCGCTCCCTCATGGATTTTGGGCGGAGTGCTGTATCTCTGTCGTACACGCATTATAGCTTTTGCACAAAAAATGTCAATAGAAATTGTGCACAATACCCAGATTCGAGGCATCAAACATCTGCTGCCAATCCTGCCCCATCTCCGTCTGCCTCGTCATCCAAACGCCGCCCAAAAGTTTGCTTTCCGCTGTACCGCAGCCGGAAAAACGGCTTTTTGTGCAGCTCGTGCTGACAGCGGCGATCCATTTGTCTGTCCACCCGCCGCCAAAACCAGGCAGGAGCGCAGCTTCCGCCGTTTCCCTCCTGTCCGTTTCGCAGCAACAGCGCGGCATTTTTTGTCGATCTTGCCCAAATTTCTTCATCAACGATCAGCAATTATAGTCAATTATGGTTTTTTGCAGTTTACAGCTTCTTAACAATATGATTTTTTTTTTATATCTAACTGCCGTTCGGCTGTTATGCCGCGCGCGGAAAGACAAATCGAAAAGGAGGAACACAATGAAAAAACCCAAACTGGGCCTGAGACGCGGTCTTGCGGTTTTACTGGCTTCGCTGCTTGTGCTGAGCCTGTATGCCACCGGCATCGCCCAGGCCAACGCAGGCAAGATCAACTCCTTCCTCGGCACCACCAGCTACAAGGTGGAAAAGACCGGTGAAGGCGGCGACGGCATTTACTTTGAGTCTGAGTTCGGTTCTCTGAAAGAGGTTATTGACGCCAAGGAAGCCCTTGCCGTTGAAATCTCCCAGGAGGGCTCCGTCCTGTTCAAGAACGACGGTGCCCTGCCTCTGAGCACCAGCGACAAGGTCACCATCTGGGGTCTGAACAGCCTGGCGCCCACCTTCGGCGGTCTGATCGGATCCACGGTCTCCGTCAACTACGAGGCCGGTCAGCAGACCATCACCCTGATCGACGCCATGAAGGACCGCGGCTTTGCCATCAACGAGGACATGCTCGCCCTCTATCAGAGCGACGTGGCCTCCCAGTTCTACCGCAAGGCTGCCTTCTTCGGCCAGGAGGTTCCCGGCCACAGCCTGATTCCCGTGTTCTGGCCCATGTTTGAGACCGCCGACAGCTACATCATCGGCGAACTGCCCGCGGACAAGTACGATGAGGACGTCCTCGCCTCCGCGAAGGACACCACCGCCGTCATCTTCCTCTCCCGCGACAGCTCCGAGGCCTCTGACTACGCGGTCAGCACCATGAAGGACCCCAACGGCGACAACTTCGAGCGCCCCCTGGGTCTGTCCGACAACGAGCGCGCCATGATTGAGCTGGCGAAGGCCAACTCCAACGGCAAGGTCGTCGTCGTCCTCAATGCCGACGTGACCATGGAGATCGAAGAGCTCAAGCAGGATCCCGGCATCTCCGCCATCCTGTGGGCCGGTCTCCCCGGCGCCTACGGCTTCTACGGCGTGGCTGATGTGCTCTGCGGCAACGTCAACCCCTCCGGTCACATTGCCGACACCTACGCTGTCAACTCCACCTCCGCGCCCGCCATGCAGAACTTCGGTCTGTTCTTCTACACCAATGAAGGCATCGACCCGGGCAATGACAAGGGCAACTGGTACATCGTGGAGAACGAGGGTATCTATGTAGGCTACAAGTACTACGAGACCCGCTACGAAGACGCCGTCCTGGGTCAGGGCAACGCCTCCTCCGACGCCGGCTCCTTCGCCTCCGGCGGCGCCTGGGATTATGCCAAGGAAGTCACCTACCCCTTCGGCTACGGCAAGTCCTACACCACCTTTGAGCAGGTCCTCGAGAGTGTGGAATTCAACATCGGCGGCGAGAGCAAGGCCGTTGTGAAGGTCACCAACACCGGCGACGTTGCCGGCAAGAGCGCGGTCCAGCTCTATGTTCAGTCTCCCTACACCCAGGGCGGGCTGGAAAAGGCCGCCATCCAGCTGGTCGGCTTCGGCAAGACCGGTATTCTGGAGCCCGGCGCTTCCGAGACCGTTACCGTTGATTTCGACGCCCGCTACGTGGCGAGCTACGATGAGACCGTCGTCAAGGCGGACGGCACCCAGGGCGCCTGGGTCCTCGATGCCGGCGATTACTACTTTGCCGTCGGCAACGGCGCCCACGAGGCTCTGAACAATGTCCTGGCCGTCAAGACCGGCAGCACCGACAACCTGGTCGCCGTCAATGACGACGAGGTCATCAGCGAAGCCGCCGTGCAGACGGTTTCCGTCGGCGGCCGCGACGTGGAGACCTACTCCGCCGGTGTGCAGAACCAGCTGCAGAACGGCGATCTGAACAAGCTCATCCCCGGCTCCGTCGAGTACTTCACGCGTTCCGACTGGAGCAAGGGCTGGGGCGGCGTCTGGGGCATTGAGGCCACCGAAGAGATGCTGGTCGGCCTGAAGAACCAGAACTACGAGCTCACCGAGAACGGTGAGGGTCTGGTCTGGGGTGCCAACAACGGCATGCGCCTGGTCGATATGATCATCACCGACGATAACGGCAACTACGCCGGCACCGTCGCGCTGGACGATCCTCTGTGGGACACCCTGCTGGAGAACGTCACACTCGAGGAAGCCGTCAACTTCATGGAGAAGGCCGGCGACAACTTTGACGCCATCGACTCCATCGGGCTGCACGTTGTGACCGCTTATGACGGCCCCATCGGCTTTGTGTCCGATCAGCTGCCGAGCTACACTGCCATGTGGACCGCCAGCGAGTCTGACGAGCCCACCTACGTGTCTGCCGACGACGAGTACGCCACCTGGACCATGCCCGTCATGCCCACCGAGCCTGTCGTGGCCGCCACCTTCAACAAGGAGCTGGTGGAGCGCGAGGGTCAGCTCTTCGGCGAGGACTCCCTGTGGGCCAACGCCTCCTCCCTGTTCGGACCCGGTCTGAACAACCACCGCGCCACCTACTGCTCCCGCAACCATGAGTACTACTCCGAGGACTCCATGCTCACCAACATCATGGGCGTGGCCGTCTGCAAGGGCGGTCAGAGCAAGGGCCTGATGATGGAGCCGAAGCACTTCGCGCTGAACCATCAGGAGGCCAACCGCTCCGGTACCTCCACCTTCATCACCGAGCAGGGCGCCCGTGAGATGGAGCTGAGAGGCTTCCAGGGCTGCCTCTCCGGGAACTACGCCCAGGGCGTCATGACCGCCTTCAACCGTCTGGGTACCGTATACTCCGGCGCGCACCGCGGTCTCGTGACCGAGATCCTCCGCAACGAGTGGGGCTACACCGGCTATGTCGTCACCGACATGATCAACGGCCCCGAGTACATGAACTGGCGTGACGTGACCTTCGCCGGCGGCGGCGGATGCCTGACCTCCACGGCCTACCAGGATTCCGTGATCGGCTCCCCCCTGTCTGCCGATAACATGAAGAAGATCCAGAAGGATACCGCCTTCCAGCAGGAGCTCAAGCAGATGCTCAAGTATGACCTTTACACCTTCGCCAACTGCAACACCATGAACGGCGTGACCAGCGACACCCGCGTGGTCCACGTCACTCCGTGGTGGGAGGCTACGTTGAAGGGTCTGGACATCGGCTTCGGCGTGCTGACCGCTCTCGCAGTCGTGCTCTACGTCCTGCCGCTTCTCAAGAAGAAAGAACAGTAAGGAGGACACCGAAATGAAGAAAACATCCTTTGGTTTTTATCTGGTCGCTCTCTCCACTGTCCTTGCGATCGTCGGCCTGGTGCTCTATAAGAACACGCTGGTCCAGACCGGTCAGGTCAACACCTTTCTGATTCTGGCCATCATCGCCGGCGCCTGCGCTGTCGTCGCTGCGATCGCCACGGGCAAAGAGATCGCCAATGTTCTGGCCGCGGTCCACGTCGTTCTGATGATGGCGGCTGTTGCCGTCTCCATCGCGCCCATGGTCAACGACATCGGTCTGGCTTACGCCGGTCTGAACCAGTGGTCCGCGATCACCCCCTATTTCCACTTTGTCGCTGTCGGCTGCGTCGGCTGGCTTCTCAGCCTGATCGCTTCCTTCTCCGGCATTGTGAAGAAGGCCTGATCGAAAACCTGCGCAATCCCACAAGGGCGGCGGCAATATGCCGCCGCCCTTTCCATTTGTGCTTCCTTATGCTATACTGATTTTATCAATACTGCCGCTGCGTGCGGCCTGAGGTGAGAACATGAAAAAGAATCGGCAGGAACTCTGCGACTTTCTGGATCTGTCTGCTCTGGTGCTGATCGCCCTGGGCGGCGTCTGGAACGTATGGAGCTATCTGCGTCTCGGCACCCCGGAGGCGACGGTGACGCTGCTCATCATCCAGACGCTCTTTGCGCTGCTGGCCTTTGCCGCCTGGCAGGGCCGCATACCCTGGCTGAACCTTCCTGTGGCGGTTTTCGGCTTTGTGCTGGCTTTCACCACCAACTACGCCGAAACCACTGCTTTCAACTGGGCTTTTTGGCTGCAGACGGCTGCCGCCGGAGCCGCGGCCATCCTGGGGACGGTGCTGCTCTTCACGGGAAAGCTGCGCAGCCGCTGTATCCCCCGGGCCGCCTTGCTGCTCTTTGCGTTCATCTGCCTCGCCTCGCTCTGCGTCTGGCGCGGCTGGTCTGCCCATGACCGGGCGCTGACCGGGCTTGCCCGGCACACGGTGTGGGAGGTGCCCGCGCAGTTTGACAGCGTGGACTCCGCCGAGCCGGGCACGGTGGAAGAGCTCCTGTACGACACGAAGGCCTACGGCAGCGACGGGCGGGATGTGCAGAAACGGGCTCTGGTCTATCTGCCCTACGGCTATGACGAGGCAGAGCAGTATAACATCCTCTACCTGATGCACGGCACCGGGGACGATGAAAACTACTGGCTGCGCACGAATCCCAACAACAAGACCATGCTGGACAATCTGATCGCCTCCGGTCAGATCGAGCCTCTGATCGTGGTCACGCCCACCTTCTATGTGGAGGACGACTTTATGGACACGGGCCTGGACCCGCTGACATATTCCTTCCGGGAAGAGCTCAGAAACGACCTGATGGTGGCAGTCGAGAGCAGATATTCGACCTTTGCCGAGAGCATCGACGAGGCGGGCTTTGCCGCCTCCCGGGAGCACCGGGCCTTTGCGGGCCTGTCCCGCGGCGCGGTGACCACCTTCCACTCCGCTTTCTGCGGCAGTCTTGACTATTTTGCCTGGTTCGGCACCTTCAGCGGCAGCCGCACCGACGCAGCCTACTTCCGCGAGCATATTCAAAGCGAGGCTTTCGCGGCCCTGCCCATCCGCTACCTCTATGTCACAAGCGGCGTCTTCGACTTCGCTCTGCCCCGCCAGTGCCAGGACGTGGATGGGCTGATGGCCCTGGAGCCGCGGCTCGTGACCGGCGTCAACACGGACTTTGACGTGTTCCCCATGCGCTACCACTCCATCGGCAACTGGCATCTGGCGCTGTACAATCTGCTGCAGCGCATCTTCTGAGGGAGGCAGCTATGGCAGTTCATATTCTGGAGAACGAAGCCCTGCGGCTCTGCGTGGCCGACAAGGGCGCGGAGCTGAGCTCCGTCTACGACAAGGAGCTTTCGGCCGAGCGGCTCTGGGGCGCGGACCCCGCGGTCTGGAACCGGCACGCGCCCATCCTTTTCCCCTTTGTGGGCAGGGTCGTCGGCGGGAAATACCGCGTTGGCGGCAAAGAATACGAGATGAAGACCCAGCACGGCTTTGCCCGGGATCTGGATTTCGTATGCACGGAGGAGACGGCGGATTCTCTCAGCCACCTGCTCTGCGCCGACGAAAGGACGAAGGCCCTCTACCCCTTCGACTTCCGGCTGCTGGTGCGCCACCGGCTGGACGCGGAAAACGCCCGCCTGCTGCACATCGAATGGGAAGTGAGCAATGCGGGCGGCGAGACCATGTTCTACTGTATCGGCGGGCATCCCGGCTTTCTGCCGCCCGCGGGCGTGAACAAGGAAGACTGCTTGATCGGCTTTCCCGGACGGGACAGCCTGCGTTATTTCGGCGCAAGCCCCGCGGGCTTCGGTCTGCCGGCGCAGGGCAAGTCCCTCGCGCTCAAAGACGGCCGGGCTCCCTACGCCGCCGACGTGCCCGAGACCTGGATCTTCGAGGGCCAGCGGATCGACAGCGTGCAGATCCTCCGCCCGGAGGGCACGCCCTGGGTGAGCCTGCACTGCGGCGAATTCCCGATCCTCGCGGTCTGGGCCAACCCCGCAGGACCTTTTCTCTGTCTGGAGCCCTGGTTTGGCCGCTGTGACGACGAGGGCTTCACAGGAGACATTTCCGAAAAGCCCTATGTGGAGCGGCTCGGCCCCGGTGAGACGAAGAAGATCCACTATAGCATCGCATTCCATGCGTGAGCGGAGGCTGCCATGTCCTATATCGTAACAAGAGAAGATATTCTGCGTGTTGAGGCCGATGCACCCGTGCTGGGTGTGGAGGTCTCCCTCACCGCCACAGACGCGCCCTCCTTCCGCCGTCTCAGCGAGGCGGGCGGGATCGCGCTGCGGGACACCATCCGCCGCACAGGCTTTCTCCCGGTGGGGAGCTGCGCCGCGGCGGAGGTCGGGACGCTTCCCTTCGACAGAGTATTCCTCTGTGCAGCGCCCCAGTGGGTCGAGGGCAAATCCAACGAGCTGCTGATTCTCCACCGCTGCTATCAGAATCTCTTCGCCCTGGCGAAGGAGCTGGGGCTCAGAAGCCTCGCCACGCCCTTCCTCTCCGCCAACTACTATCGCTTTCCCCGCGAAGAGGCGGTTCGCATCGCGCTGGTGGAGGCGGAGAATACGGATCTGCAGGTGTTTTTCGTCGCAGACAGCGAAGAACTGCTCGCTCTGAGCCGCGTGAAATTCCGCAAGCCGCAGATCGTCTCCTACATCGGCTGGTATCGGGATCACGCCATCTTCGAGCTGGACGACGGGCATTACGTCCGCGTCGATCTGCGCCCCGAGCGTCGAGACGTGGCGCCGATCCCCTACTTCGAAGCCTGCTACCGGGTGGGCAACAACCCCCTGCAGGAGCCGCTGAGCGAGGCGGAGATCGAAAGGCTCAAGCAGATCTACGCCGAGACAGACTGGTAAGAAAAAGGCGTTCTCAAAACAGCAGTTTTGAGAACGCCTTTTTATTCTGTGTGAATTGAAAAACTCAGCTCAGGTTCCCCGTGGCGTACATGACCGCGGTGAGCGCCACCACCGGCGCCGTCTCGCAGCGCAGAATGCGCTCACCCATGGAGCAAACGTGCAGCCCCGCGATCTGTGCAAGCTTCGCCTCAAACTCCGCAAAGCCGCCCTCCGGGCCGGTGACGATGGCGGCGGTGGCAATGCCGCGGTTTTGATCCAGCACCTCGTTGAGCTTCTCCCGCTCGCCTGTCTCGTACATGAAGAGGGCCAGATCCGTATGGATGGCCTCGTTGAGCGCGTCGGCAAAGTTGCCGGCCCAGCCCACCTCGGGGATGATGCCCCGGCCGGACTGCTTGGCGGCCTCCTCCGCGATGCGCTGCCAGCGGTCGATCTTCTTCTCCGGCGTCTCGGGCCGTGCCACGCAGCGCTCGGACTGGAAAAACAGGATCCGCGCCGCACCGGCCTCCACGGACTTCTGGATGATATAGTCCGTCCTGTCGCCCTTGGGCAGGCCGCAGAGCACCGTCACCTTCACACTGGGCTCCGCCGTGCAGGGCACGACCTCGATGACCTCCAGTTCGGCCTCGTCCTTGTCCGCACGCACCAGGCGGCATTTATAGTCCGTCCCCTGGGTGTCGCAGATGGTCACGTCCTCCCCCGGACGGATGCGCAGCACGCGCACATGCTCCGCGTCCCTGCCGCGGATGATCGCCGTGCCGCCCAGAAGATTGGTCCCGGCCATAAAGAATCTCGCCATTTCGCACACCTCACGGATGATTTGAATCAGTATGGATTATTATCGCACATCTTTCCGCCCTTTGCAATAGGCTGGGCTGAGGTGATTTTCAATGGAAGACCGGGAAATTGCGCGCAGGCTGCGCGGCTTTGAGGCCGTGTGGCGGCGGGTGCGGAGCGCGGAAAAGCCCGCCGGAGACCGGCCGAAGCCCCCGCTGATGCCCCGCCGTCGCTGCAGACGGGGATGCGGATGTTCCCATCCGTGCAAGGATTGATTGTAAGCTTTGAGAGGAGAGGGAAAGCGGGAAGCTTTCCGAAAAACGCCCGATCAAAACCCGGAGGATAGGAAAATATAGATTTCCTATCCTCCTTTTCCTTGACCGGGGCGGAAAAAAGACTATAATAGTGCCAGAAACAATAGACAGGAGAAGAACACCATGCCTACGACCTGGAACCGCTCCCCCGAGGAGTTTCACAAGATTTATCTGGCCAACACCGACGCATTTTACCGTGTGGGCAACGCGGGGCTCGCCAAGGAGCTGGACGAGTTTATGACCAAGTGCGCCCTCTCCCTCTGGAGCCGGGCCGGCAGCATCAACGAGCGCCATGTGGCCATGGCAAACCAGATCTATTCCCGCACCCAGCCCCAGCCCAAGTGGCTGCTGTGGAGCCTGACCAGCGCCGCCTGCGAGGAGGACGCCTTCCTGCCTCCGGTGTTCTTCTGGAACATGGCTGAGAGCGACGCCCGGCGCGGCAGCGAGACCTCCCGCACCTTTATCCGCATGCTCACGAACATCCTTCTCTACCTTGCCGCGGTGGACGACGACGTGACCTACGGCGAGGCTGCCTTCATCACCGAGTGCACCGACCGGCTCACCGCCATCTGTGACACCACCGGCGTGCGCAAGAGCCGCGAGGGTCTCAATCCGCTGGACTACGTGACCAGCGGGGAGCCCAGCTTCCAGGAAAAGCACAAGGTGCAGGTGCAGACCTCCGGCGGCGAGCAGGCCAAGGAGGCCGTCAAGAGCGAGGAGAAGAAACCCAGCTTTGAGGAACTCATGGAGCAGCTTGAGGACCTGGTGGGTCTGGAGGAGGTTAAAAAGGACGTCAAGAACCTGATGAACCTCGTGAAGGTACGCAAGCTCCGGGAGGAAAACGATCTGCCCGTGCCGCCCATGAGCCTGCACATGGTCTTTCTCGGCAACCCCGGCACCGGCAAGACCACCGTCGCCCGGCTGGTCTCCGGGCTCTATGCCGCCATCGGTGTGCTGTCCAAGGGGCAGCTGGTAGAGGTGGATCGCTCCGGCCTTGTGGCGGGCTACGTGGGTCAGACCGCGCTCAAAACCCAGGAGGTCATCAAGTCCGCTCTGGGCGGTGTTCTCTTCATTGACGAGGCCTATTCCCTCTCCTCCGGCGGTGAAAACGACTTTGGCCGTGAGGCCATCGAGACCATCCTCAAGGCGATGGAGGACCACCGGGACGATTTGATCGTCATCGTCGCGGGCTACACCGGGCCCATGGAGAACTTCATGGCCTCCAACCCCGGTCTGGAATCCCGCTTCAACAAGTATTTCTTCTTCCCCGACTACAACGGCGAGCAGCTCATGGCCATCTTCCGCAAGCAGTGCCAGAAGAACAGCTACACCATGAGCGAGGAGGCCGAGAAGGCCGCCGCGGCGCTCTTTACGCAGCTCTATGAGGAGCGCAACGAGAATTTCGGCAACGGCCGCGACGTGCGCAACTGCTTTGAGGACATGATCGTGCGCCAGTCCAACCGTGTGGCCGCCATGGAAGCGCCCACCAAGGATGATCTGATGACCGTTCTGCCCGAGGATCTGCAGGACCCGGAGGAAGAGCAAAGCTCCCGGGGAGAAACAGACGGCGAATAATCATCATGCGCAGAAAAAGGAGCCGGCAAAACCGGCTCCGTTTTCTTATTCGTCCTGATCGTCCTTATCGCTCTTGACGGCGTCCCGCAGCTCCTTTGTGCTCTTCTTGAACATCTTTTTGAGCTTGGGGAGCTGGGTGGGGCCGAAGACGATGATGACGATGATCAGGATGATGATCAGTTCCTGAACGCCGAATCTCATGCTTTTCCCTCCGCTGTATACTGAACTTGTGATTTATCATATACCAGCTTTTTTTCACCGTCAATCACCGGAGAAAAAGTTTCCAAAAAGTTTCAGAAAGCTCTTGCAATTTGGGAAGAATATTTGTATAATATCAAGGCATTTCGCACGGGCGCGGACTCTCCCCATGTGGCCCTCCTGACAGACGGGCTTGGAAGAGAGGAAGATGCGTCCCGGAGGAATAGAACAAATATTTTGGAGGAAATCAAATGTCTGTCGTATCCATGAAGCAGCTGCTGGAAGCCGGTGTCCACTTCGGTCACCAGACCCGCCGCTGGAACCCCAAGATGGCCGAGTACATCTACTGCGAGCGTAACGGCATCTACATCATCGACCTGCAGAAGACCGTCAAGAAGCTGGAAGAG
>CAMKAP010000041.1 GCA_946410505.1 uncultured Clostridia bacterium | reverse complement strand
ACTTGGTGCCGAAGATACGGTCGCCCGCGTCGCCCAGACCGGGGACGATGTAGCCATGCTCGTTGAGGTGGTCGTCCAGCGCGGCGACAAAGATGTCCACGTCCGGGTGATCCTCCTGCATCTTGGCCACGCCCTCGGGGGCGCCGATGATGCTCATGAGCTTGATGTGCTTGACACCGGTCTCCTTGAGGAAGCTGATGGCGGCGGAGGCGGAGCCGCCGGTGGCCAGCATCGGGTCGACCACGATCACATCGCGCTCCTGAATGTCGGGGGGCATCTTGAAGTAGTACTTGACAGGCTCCAGAGTCTCCGGGTCGCGGAAGAGGCCCACATGACCCACCTTGACGTTGGGCATCATGCTGACCATGCCGTCCACCATGCCGAGTCCGGCGCGGAGGATGGGGACAACAGCCAGCTTCTTGCCGGCGATGCGGCGGCACTTGGCCATGGCCACAGGGGTCTTGACGTCGATCTCCTCCAGGGGCAGATCACGGGTGGCCTCAAAGCACATCAGCATGGCGATCTCGGAAATCAGCTCGCGGAATTCCTTGACGCTGGTGCGCTCATCGCGCAGGATGGACAGCTTGTGCTGGATCAGCGGGTGGTCAAATACGCATACTTTGCTCATGGTTTCGTTCTCCTTCTATCGAAATATTTGAACTAAACAAATGAATAATGGCTGTGCTTCAGGAATTTGCCACTGACTGCTGGTCACTGGCCGCTCCGCATCCGCTCCTGCCGTTCGCGCTCGGCCTGGGAAAGCCGCAGGTAGACCGGCAGCAGATCGTCCGCACCGCCGGGCGCCTTGTCCCGGGCGGCCATAGCCACGCCCCAGGCGCTCTGCCAGCGCAGGTTTTCCGGCGCAAGCCGATAGGGGATGCCGGCACTGTCAAGAAACTTTGCAGTCAGCTCCGCACCGTCGCCCACCAGAAAGACAGGGCGGTCCAGCGCTTGCAGCTCGGGCACCAGCTCCTCCAGCGCGATGGGCCGGTCCTCCGTGAGGCGGACGGGCTTTCCCTCCCGGATCTCAAAGAGGGCGTTATAGACCTGGCTGCGCCGCGCGTCCATCACCGGGCAGACAAAGCCGCCGGCGGCGAGCCCGTGCCAGGCCATGGCCTCCAGCGTGGAGACGCCCACGCAGGGCTTTTCACTGGCCCAGGCCAGACCCTTGACCGCGGAGACGCCGATGCGGATGCCGGTAAAGGAGCCGGGACCGTGGGCCACGGCGAACAGGTCCACGTCCGCGAGGCTGAGCTCGGCGTTTTTGAGCATGTCTTCCGCCATGGGCAGGAGGGTGCGGCTGTGGGTCAGGGCGCTGCACTGGCTGTACTGGGACAGGAGGCTCCCGTCCCGCAGTAAGGCCACGGAGGCCGGTTTTGCCGAGGATTCGAAGGCCAGGATCAGCACAGCTCCACCCCCTCAACGGTGATTTTCCGCCGGGTGTCGCCCAGCTTTTCGATACGGACGACGATTTCGTCTCCGAAAAAGGCATCCTCCACGTTCTCGCTCCACTCCACAGCGCAGACGGCGCCGCGGTTCAGATAATCCTCCCAGCCGATGTCAAACAGCTCATCGGCCCCGCCGATGCGGTACATGTCGAAATGGATGAGCTCCCGCTCGCCCAGATACTCATTGACGATGGTGAAGGTCGGACTGGAGACCCGGCAGCTGAGGCCCATGCCCCGGGCCATGCCGCGCACAAAAGCCGTCTTGCCCGCGCCCAGATCTCCGTACATGGCGACCACGCTGCCGCCGGGGAGAACAGAGGCCAGCCGGGCACCCAGCGCCTCGGTTTCTGCCTCGTTATTGCTGAAAAAATCTGCCATGAACGCTCCTGACGCTCCGGCAAAACAGCGCTGCCGAAGCCTTGGATTTTAGAAATTGTTTACATCTTCTGCTATTATACCACCAAATGTGCCGTTGCGTAAAGTCTTAGTTTGTGCTAAAATATGCTCCGTACGATTTTATCTGTCGCTATCCGTCCCGAAAGGGGTGTTTTCCATTTTAAAGAAAGTCAAGCCTTATATCAAAATGTTTTTTGACCGGGCAGATATTTTTCTGCTTTGCGTCTGTATCGTGAGCGCGCTCTACGGCACGGTCATGGTCTACAAGGCGGCCACCGGCATGGCGGCCACCGGCGCGGACATGAACCCGACCAAGCTCGTGATCGTGCAGCTGTTCTCCATGTTTTTGGGCATCGCGGCCTTCGTGGTGCTCACGGTGCTGGACGCGGACCTGCTGGGCGACCAGTGGAAGATCCTGAGCGTGATCAACGTCCTGCTGCTGGTGGCGCTTGTTATCTTCGGCGTGGAGGACAACACCGGCAACAAGAGCTGGATCCGTTTCGCCGGTATCGGCATCCAGCCCTCGGAGGTCATCAAGGTCATCTATATCATCATCTGCGCAAAGCAGATGACCTGGCTCAAGGAATACCGGGATATGAACTCCTTCCTGTCCGTTGTACAGATGGCCGGACACTTTGTGATCGTTTTCGGCCTGATCATTGTGGTATCCTCGGACCTGGGCTCTGCGTCCATCATTTTCTGCATCTTTCTATCCATGCTCTTTGTGCTGGGCATCCGGCTCTACTGGTTTGCCATCGGCTTTGCGGCCCTGGCCGCAGCGGTGCCCCTGCTGTGGAACCATTTCCTCAAGACCTACCAGAAGGAGCGCCTGCTGGCCCCCTATGTAAAGAGCATCGACCCGGACGGCTACGGTAAAAACTGGCAGACGGCCCAGAGCATCAAGACCCTGGCCTCCGGCCGGCTTACCGGTGTACAGCCGGGGCACCGCGCTTCCAACTTTACCGGGAAACACACGGACTTTATTTTCGCCGCCATCGGCGAGGAGCTGGGGATGCTGGGCTGTATCCTGGTGCTGATCCTGCTTGCAATCATTATCTTACGCTGCGTGCATGTGGGCCTGCGCTCCAGCCGCACCTTTGACATGCTGATCTGCTTTGGCGTGGCCTCCGCGGTCACGTTCCAGACCCTTATCAATGTGGGCATGTGTATCGGCATCACGCCCGTGATCGGCATCACACTGCCTTTCTTCAGCTACGGGGGCTCCTCCATGATGACCATGTTTGCCGCCATGGGGCTGGTCTCCGGTGTGCATTTCAAATTGAAGCCCAAGCTGTTCTCCTTGATTGGATAAGCTTTGCCCGAAACAGGAGGTTTCCATGCAGCATCTGAGTGAAGAAGATCTTCCGAAAAAAAGAAAAAAACGCAGACGCAGACGCAGACGCGGCGGTGGCGGTTGGATCGCCCTGGCCGTGGTCCTTGGACTGTTTGCTGCGATCGTGATCGGCGCGGCGGGTTTCTTGTCCAGCAAGCTCGCACGGCTTGACCGTGACGGCTATGCCGAAGTGGTGGATGAGAGCGGCAATATCGTCACGATCCGCCAGGAACCGACCAGCAGCGACAGCACCGGCTCCGGTGTGCAGAGCAGCGCTGCAAAACCGAAAACAGGCGGCGTGTTCGGCGTTCTCAAGGGCGCACTGGGGGTCGGCAGCAAGGATGTCGTCAATATCCTGCTCATCGGCTCGGATATGCGCATGAAACATACAGACGACATCGGCCGCGGCGACGTGACCATGCTCTGCTCTCTGAACACACGCACCGGCGCTGTGAAGCTTGTCAGCTTTGAGCGCGGCACGGGCGTCCCCTGGGAGGGGCATGACTGGACGATGCTCACCAGCTTCTACCGCTTCAACGGCCCCGCAGCCACTACCAGAGTAGTCGGCGAGTGCTTCCAGATCGATTTTGACGGCTATGCCCATGTGGATTTTGACAGCTTCCGCGAGATCATCAACGCCATCGGCGGCGTGGATGTGGAACTGGACAGAGCGGAAGCCGGGGCGCTGACGAATTCCGCCAAGCAGCGCTATTTCAAGGAGGGCGTCAACCACCTGGACGGCGAGGCTGCGCTGGACTTCTGCAGGCTGCGTTCCATTGACAGCAACTGGCAGCGCACCGGCCGTCAGCGCCGGACGATCCAGGCGGTGCTCACCAAGGCCAAGGGGATGAATCTCAAACAGCTCAACGATCTGGCGGATACGGTGCTTCCCATGATCGACACGGATCTGAGCAACGAAACCATCACAAGACTGATGATGAATCTGACCAAATTTGCGGGAGCTACGGCGGATCAGATGGTCGTACCGGATCGGGATCATATCCTTCCCGGCGGCAACGGCTATAACAAGGCGGATTTCGAGTATGAATCCGGGCGGATCCGGGAATTGCTGTATAACTGAAAAAAAGGATGTGTCTCAGACACATCCTTTTTTCGGTTCCGGGAGCCTTTATTCCGCGGTATCCACGTCTTTCCCGTAGACCACGTAGCGCTGGAACAAAAACTCCGTCACCAGATTCAGCGCCATGTTGATCGCCGTCACCAGATAGTCGTTCCAGCCCAGGTTCTCGGCCAGGTAATTGCCGCCGATGGTGGTCAGGGGAGTGAAGACCGCGTAGTAGGCGGCAACCTTCAACATGGCCGTCGGCACGTTGGCCGCCGATTTGAAGGTGAACTTCCGGTTGAGCGTGAAGTTCCACAGCACGCTCAGCACCAGGGCGATCAGATAGCAGGGCCAGTAGCTCCAGCCGGAAAACTCCGTCAGAAGCGTAAAGGCGACAATCTCGATGATCCCCGCAGAGGCGGAAAACAGCGTAAACTTCACTGCCCGCCAGAATTCTTTTTTCTTATTATCCTGTTTCATAATTATACTCCCTGTAGGATTCGCATACAGGGAGTATAACGTATTAGACAAAAAATTACAACAAAAATTTTAATTGTTTTCCTGCTGGGCAATGTGCATGTATTCGTCGTAGCTGCACAGCCGGTCGATCACGCCTTCGTCAGTGATTTCAATGATCCGGTTTGCCACGGTCTGGGTCAGCTGATGGTCGTGGCAGGAGAAGAGGATGTTGTATTTGAAGGCCTCCAGACCGTTATTGAGCGCGGCGATGGATTCCAGATCCAGGTGGTTGGTGGGCTGATCCAGCACCAGGAAATTTGCGCCGGAGAGCATCATGCGGCTGAGCATGCAGCGAACCTTTTCACCGCCGGAGAGCACCTTGGCGGGCTTGTACACATCGTCCCCGGAAAAGAGCATGCGCCCCAGGAAGCTGCGCAGATAACTCTCCCGCTTGTCCTCGGAAAACTGGCGCATCCACTCGATCAGATCGCCCTCGAAGCCGTCAAAGTAGCTGTTGTGGTCTTTGGGAAAGTAGCTGGGCGTAATGGAGGCACCCCACTTGACGGTGCCTTCGTCCGGCTCCTCCTCACCCATGAGGATCTTATAGAGCATGCTGACAGCCAGCTCGTTCTTGCCGAGGATCGCGATCTTGTCCTCCTTGCCGACGATGAAGCTCACTTTGTTTAGGAGCTTCACGCCGTCCACGGTCTTGGAGACCTCCGTGACGAAGAGCCTGTCCTTGCCCGGCTCCCGCTCGGCTTTGAAGCCCACCCAGGGATAGCGCCGGTTGGAGGCGGGCAGCTCCTCCACGGTGATCTTGTCCAGCAGCTTCCGGCGGGAGGTGGCCTGCCGGGACTTGGACTTGTTGGCGGAGAAGCGGGCGATGAAGGTCTGCAGCTCCGCGATTTTCTGCTCTGCCTTCTTGCTCTGGTCGCGGATCAGCTTCTGAATGAGCTGGCTCGACTCGTACCAGAAGTCGTAGTTGCCCACATACAGCTTGATCTTGCCGTAGTCGATGTCCACGATGTGGGTGCAGACGTTGTTGAGGAAGTAGCGGTCGTGGCTCACGACCAGGACGGTGCCCTCATAGTCCATGAGGAAAACCTCCAGCCACACGACGCTGGCCAGATCCAGATTGTTGGTGGGCTCGTCCAGCAGCAGCACGTCCGGGTGTCCGAAAAGGGCCTGGGCAAGCAGGACCTTTACCTTGAGGCGGGGGTCGATGTCCCGCATCAGGCTCTGATGCAGGCTCACGTCCACGCCCAGGCCCTGCAGGATACGCCCGGCGTCTGATTCGGCCTCCCAGCCGCCCAGCTCCGAGAACTCCTCTTCCAGCTCCGCGGCCCGCAGGCCGTCCTCGTCGGAGAAATCCTCTTTTTCGTAGATGGCCTCCCGCTCCCTGCCGCAGTCGTAGAGCCGCTGATGGCCCATGATAACCGTGTCGAGCACCAGACAGTCGTCATAGAGGCTTTGATTCTGTTTCAGGACCGACATGCGCCGCTTGGGCTCCAGCACCACCGCGCCGGAGGTCGGCTCCAGCTCACCGGAGAGGATCTTGATGAAGGTGGACTTGCCGGCGCCGTTTGCGCCGATGATGCCGTAGCAGTTGCCGGCGGTAAACTGCAGATCGACCCGGCTGAACAGCACGGAGGAGCCGAACTGCATGGAGAGATCGTTAACGGTTAACATAATATTCAATCCTCCTGTCGGGACAACTCAATTTTGGCACGGGTGTCCTCACGGATCGCCTCCCGCAGCGCGGAAAGCGCGGGGGAAAAGCCCACCCGGTCGTCGCAATAGTGCATGTTCAGGTCATATTCGTTCTCGGACCAGGTCGAAAGCTCGGATTCATTGTGCTGAATGAGCGCCTCCAGCCCGTCCAGCGCCTTGAAAATGCGCGCTTCGAGGCTGCTGCGCGCATCCATTTCACGGTACAGCTCCCGCATTTCCGCCGCAAGGGGCGCGGGCAGGGAGCTCACCCAGGCGTCCAGCAGGCGACCCTCCGCGGCCCGGTCTGCGTCGGTTTTGATGAAGGCCGGAATATCGCCGGTGAAGGCTTCGCCCAGATCGTGGATCAGGCACATGCGTACGACCTTGTCCATATCCGCCTCCGGGAACTCGTCCCGCAGCCAGAGGGCCATCAGCGCCAGACGCCAGCTGTGCTCCGCCACGCTCTCATGCCTGCCGCCGGAGGTATAGCAGTGCCGCGTCGCGTCCTTGAGCCGTTCGGCCACATGCAGTGCGTTCAGGAATGCTCTTGCTTCCACGCTCATCACTCCCCGAAGTATTTTTCCGCGAAATCCACCTGCTCCACGCAAAATTCCCGGCCGCGCAGGTAGTTGAGGATCCCGGCGTCGGTGGGGAAGTCGAAGCGGAGTTTGTAGGAATAGAGGGCCTGACCCTTTTCGTCATAGTCCTTGTTGAAGCGCTCGCTGCCGTATTTGCCGTCGCCCACCAGCGGCCAGCCCGCGTGGGCCATCTGCACGCGGATCTGGTGCGTGCGCCCGGTGCCGAGACGGCATTCCACCAAACTGAGCGGGCCCTTGGATCTGAGCACTTTATACCAGGTCACGGCGGTCTTGGCCCCGGGCTCCGGCTTGTCCTTCACAAAGACCTGGTTCTTCTTCGCGTCCTTGAAAAGATAGTTTTCCAGCTTCCCCTCCTCCGGCTTGGGGCGCCCGCGCACGGCGCAGAGGTAGTACTTTTCGATCTCCCGGTCCCGGATCTTTTCATTGAGGATGCGCAGGGTCTCGGCGTTCTTGGCCGCGATGACGATGCCGCCGGTATTGCGGTCGATACGGTTGCAGAGGGCAGGGGTAAAGGCGTTTTCCTCCCTGGGTCGCCATTCGCCCTTCTGGGAGAGATAGGCCTGGATATTGGCGATCAGCGTGTTATAGTCCCAGACACCCGCACTGTGGCAGAGGACGCCGGGCTTCTTGTCGGCCAGAAGGATGTTCTCGTCCTCGTAGACAACGCTGAGCTTCGGGGTGCCCACCTTGAGGTAGGAATTCTCCTCCCGGGGCTTTTCAAAGAACTCGTCGTTGATATATAATTGCAGCGTATCGCCCAGCTGCAGGCGGGTATCCCGCTTGGCACCCTTCCCGTTGAGCTTGATGCGCTTTAAGCGGATGTACTTCTGCAGCAGGCTCTCCGGCAGCAGGGGAACGGCCTTTCCCACAAAGCGGTCCAGCCGCTGCCCGGCGTCGTTTGCGCGGATCGTCAATTCCTTCATAAAAAACCTCGGTATGAAATGACTTTTTTGTATTATACAGCGGAAAATAAGTGTTGACAAGTGGAATCGCTTCAACTATAATATCAAAGCGCGATTGCACGAGAGGTATTGCTATGCGTCTTGATTTACGAGAGATTATCGAGGTTCCCGGCGGCTCAGTCCCCTTTGAAACGGAGCTGGATACCGGGCGGCTTTCGTTCCCGTCGGTAAAGGCGTATCCCTCGCGGCCTCATGCCGCGGGCCGTGTGTATAACGAGGCGGGCGTCCTCCATCTGGAGGGAACGCTGACGGCGGAAATGGTCTGTATCTGTGACCGCTGCGGCGCGGAATTTGACAGCGTGAAGGAGCTTCCGCTCGAGGCCACCATCGTGGAGGAGGAGAGCGAGGATTATCCGGAGCTGTTCGTCCTGGACGGTAATGAGATCGACCTGGACGAGATTCTGGAGACAAGCCTGATCCTCGATATGGAGACCAAGTTCCTCTGCAGAGAGGACTGCAAGGGCCTTTGCGATACCTGCGGCGCAAACCTCAACCTCGGTCCCTGCGGATGCAGGAAACAACGCGATCCAAGATTTGCTGTGCTTGAGCAGCTTTTGGATAAAGAATAAAATGTGCTGCTCAGAACAGCCAGAAATCAGGAGGTGTCACCATGGCAGTCCCGAAAGGAAAAGTATCTCGGCAGAGACGCGATAAGAGACGTTCTTCCACCTGGAAGCTCACCGCCCCCGGCATCGTTGTTTGCCCCAACTGCGGCGAGTACTGCATGCCCCACCGCGTTTGCCGCCACTGCGGTCAGTACAAGGGCCGCGCGGTCATCAACGTCGAGGAGAGCAAGTAAGAGATAGCTTAAGGAGGAGAAGGGTCAACCTGCTCCTCCTTTTGCTATCGTCAGAAGAAGCTCGCGGCGCTCCGTTTCCGCCGGGCGCGGCGAAAACTGCGCTCTGCTTCCTCCTTCTTCCTCCCAAACTCGAAGCGTGACGCTTCGAGTTTGAAAAGGAAAACAGAGAATGGGGACGCGCCTCGCTTGGTCGAAGCGAGACCTCGTAGAGCTCGGTTCAGGGTGTTTTTAACGAAGCAAAGCTCCGTTAAAAACGGATTGGATGAACCCGTTTTTAGTCTGTACAGGAATTAGGGACGCTTTATGGACAATATCATCAAATCCATCGACCCGGGGAGCCCTTTGCGGCATCACGCCCGGATCGGCGACAATTTGATCTCCATCAACGGAAAGCGCGTTGTGGACGTGTTGGATTATAAGTTCTACGCCTATGACCGGCACCTGGACGTAGTGCTGCGCCGCCCGGACGGGACGGAGGTCCATGTGGACGTGCGAAAAAGTGAGGGCGGCGACCTGGGACTGGACTTTGAGAGCTATCTGATGGACTCGCCGCGCTCCTGTGCGAACAACTGCGTCTTCTGTTTCATTGATCAGCTCCCTCCGGGCATGCGTCCTACCATGTATTTTAAGGATGACGATGCGCGCCTGAGCTTTCTGCTGGGAAACTACATTACCCTCACCAATCTCTCCAAGCGGGAGATCCGGCGCATCATAGACCTGCATGTGAGCCCGGTGAATGTGTCTGTCCATACGACGAATCCGGAGCTCCGCTGCCGGATGCTGAAAAATCCGAGGGCGGGGGAGACCATCGAGACCATGCGGCAGTTTGCCGAGAGCGGGATCGTGATGAACTGCCAGATCGTCTGCTGCCCCGGCTGGAATGACGGGGAGGAGCTGCAGCGCAGCATGGAGGACCTGGCCGCCCTGTACCCGGGCGTGCACAGCGTATCCATCGTGCCGGTGGGGCTCACGAAGTATCGGGAGGGGCTCGAAAAGCTCAGGCCCTTCACACCGGAGCACGCCGCCGAGACCATCGACCAGATCACCGCCTTCGGCGACCGCTGCATCGAAAAATACGGCAGCCGCATATTCTGGTGCGGAGATGAGCTGTATCTCAAGGCGGGACGACCCATCCCGCCGGACGAATTTTACGAGGAATACACCCAGCTGGAAAACGGCGTGGGCATGCTGCGGCTGCTGGAGACGGAGTTTCGTTCCGCGCTGCGGCTGTCGGACGCGCCGGACGGCGTGCCCTTCTCCATCGCCTGCGGCACCTCGGTGGGCCCCTTCTTCGCACGCCTTGTGGCCATGGCGAAGGAGCAGTGGCCCCAGTTGGACGGACGGGTCTATCCCATTCTGAACGACTTCTTCGGCCACAGCATCAACGTCTCCGGTCTCATCACCGGACAGGACCTGATCGCTCAGCTCAGGGGGAAAGATCTGGGACAGCGGCTCTTTATCTCTCAGAATATGCTGCGCCGCCAGGAGATGGATTTCCTGGACGATGTGACGCTGGAGCAGGCGAGCGCCGCCCTCGGGCTTCCCATCTACCCCACGGAGTCCGACGGCTTCGCCTTCTGGGACGCCATTTCCGGTGAGCAGCTCCCGAAGGTGAAGCTCCCGGAGCGCGGCGAGCATACAGAATACTACCGGTACAATCAGAACTGAGAATATGGCACAGGATATTACGCTGCCGGTGGCGGACGGCTATATAAACGTCCGCGTCGGCGCGATCATACAAAAGGACGGCAGAATTCTCATGGTCAGCAGCGACGGCGCACCATACTGCTATTCTGTCGGTGGGCGCATCCAGTTCGGCGAAAGCGCCGAGGAGGCGGTTCGCCGGGAAGTGCGGGAGGAAACCGGCTGGGAGCTGGAAATCGAGCGCCTGGGCTTCATCCATGAGAATTTCTTCCTGGGCGATTCCACCGACAAGTGGGGAAAGCCTATCTATGAGATCGCCTTTTATTTCTATATGAAGACGCCGGAGGACTTTGCTCCCATCTGCAGCAGTCTGGATGCAGAGGACCGGGGCGAGCATCTGGAGTGGATCTCCCCGGATACGGAGAAGACCATCTATCCGGCATTTTTTCGGACGGAGCTGGACAGGACCTGTCCCGGCGTCCGTCACATCGTCTCAGACGAAAGACCTGAGTAAGAAAAGGAGGTTTGCCTTATGTCAAGACCCCTGGTCGCCATCGTGGGGCGGCCCAATGTGGGCAAATCCATGCTCTTTAACCGCCTGGTGGGGCAGCGCCTCTCCATCGTGGAGGACACCCCGGGCGTCACCCGCGACCGGCTCTATGCCGAGTGTGAGTGGTGCGGGCGGAAATTTGATATGGTGGACACCGGCGGCATCGAGCCCAGTACCGACAGCGAGATCCTGCTCTTCATGCGCGAGCAGGCGCAGATCGCCATTGACGCTGCCACGGTGATCGTGCTGGTCACGGACCTGCGCACCGGGGTGACCGCCGCGGACAAGGACGTGGCGAACATGCTGCTGCGCGCGAAAAAGCCCGTGGTGCTCGCCGTGAACAAGGCCGACTCCACCGGCGCGACCGATCCCGCGGTCTATGAGTTCTACTCCCTGGGCCTTGGCGACCCGATCCCCGTGTCCGCCGTGCACGGACACGGCACCGGGGATTTGCTCGACGAGTGCCTGAAATATTTCCCGGAGGCCGAGGAGGAGGCCGAGGACGAGGAGCTGATCCGCGTCGACGAGGCCAAGAAGGCGAACTACGCCCGTTTGACCGCGAAGGACGGCACAACCCGCCACTTCTGGATCAACCCGCCGCGCCAGATGGACCGCATCCACTGGGACTTCTACCGGGGCGGCGGCGTTTTCAAGCCGATGAGCCCCGGCTTCGACGACGCGAAGACGCTCCAGCCGGTCGCGCTGAAGAAGGGCGCGTTCAAGAACTTCTTCCTAACGGCGCACGTCCGCGCCGGGACGCCCGCCGGCGAAGCCGGCGGACAGGAGAGCGTCTTCGAGTTCTGGAAGGACGCCGAACTCGGCGACCCCGCGTTCTACGAGGCCGTCGTCAGGCCCCTTGAG
>CAMKAP010000040.1 GCA_946410505.1 uncultured Clostridia bacterium | reverse complement strand
TCTGCGAAGTCTGATTTTAACCATTGTATTTTCTCCTCCAAAATAATTGTCTTATCTATTACAAACGCTGTTTGCGGTTGTAAACGTGTTTTGCCGAGGCGGCTATCAGCCGCCCCTGCGGCATCGGTTCTTAAAACCCGAAGCCGGGGAATCCTCCGCCGCCCATGCCGGGCATGCCGCCCATCTTGCCCATCTTTTTCTGGAGCTTGCGCATGTTCTTGCCGGAGAACTGCTTCATCATCTGCTGCATGGCCTCGAACTGCTTGATGAGGCGGTTCACATCCACCACCTGGGTGCCGGAGCCGGCGGCGATGCGCTTTTTGCGGCTGGAGTTCAGGATGGTGGGATTATCGCGCTCCGCCGGGGTCATGGAGAGGATGATGGCCTCCTGCCGCGCAAGGGCCTTCTCGTCCATCTTGGCGCCCTTGAGAGCCTTGGCGTCCATTCCCGGGATCAGCCCGGCCAGGTCGCCCAGATCCCCCATGTTCTTGAGCTGGCCCATCTGCTCCAGATAGTCGCTGAGCGTGAAGCGGTTGGCGCGCAGCTTTTCCGCCGCCTCCAGCGCCTTCTTCTCGTCAAAGCTCTGCTCGGCCTTTTCTATGAGTGTCAGCACGTCGCCCATGCCGAGGATACGGCTGGCCATACGGTCCGGGTGGAAGGGCTCGATCATATCGAGCTTCTCGCCCACACCCATGAACTTGATGGGCTTGCCGGTGGCCGCCCGGATGGAGAGGGCTGCGCCGCCTCTGGCGTCGCCGTCCAGCTTGGATAGCATCACGCCCGTGACGCCCAGCGCCTCGTCAAAGGCCGTGGCAGCGTTTACCGCGTCCTGACCGGTCATGGCGTCCACCACCAGCAGGATCTCTGCGGGCTCCACCGCGTCGCGGATGTCCTTGAGTTCCTGCATCAGCTGCTCGTCGATGTGCAGACGGCCGGCGGTATCCAGGAACACCAGATCGTTGCCGTGCTTCTTTGCATGCTCGATGGCGGCCTTGGCGATGTCCACCGGGTTTGTCTGTCCCATCTGGAAGACGGGGATATTGAGCTGAGCGCCCACGGTCTCCAGCTGCTTGATGGCGGCGGGACGGTAGATGTCGCAGGCGACCAGCAGCGGGCGCTTGCCCTGTTTGCGCATATAGCCGGCAAGCTTTGCGCCGTTTGTGGTCTTGCCTGCGCCCTGCAGGCCCACCAGCATCACGACACTGGGCGATCTGGAGCCGATATTCAGCTTCTGGTTCTCGCCGCCCATGAGCTTGCAGAGCTCCTCGTTGACGATCTTGATGACCATCTGGGCGGGATTGAGCGCCTCCAGCACGTCCGTGCCGACGGCGCGCTCGGTGACGGACTTGGTGAAGTCCTTGACCACCTTATAGCTCACATCCGCTTCGAGAAGCGCCATGCGCACCTCGCGCATAGCCTCCTTCACGTCGCCGGAGGTCAGCCTGCCCTTGCCGCGCAGCCGCTTGAAGGCCGCTGTCAGTTTATCGGATAAGCTTTCAAACGCCATCTTATACTATCCTCACGTGAAGCTGTCGAGCAGCTCCATTGCCTCGTCCGCCAGCGCCCGCTCTTCCCCGCTGCAGCGCTCGCGCAGTTGGGAGAGCTTCTCCCGCAGGCGCTCCTGCGTGGACTGGTTCTGGGCAAAGCGGCGGATCAGCCCGGTTTTCTCCTCGATCTGGTTCAGCGCGGCCTCCGCCCGGCGGATGTTGTCCCACACGCCCTGGCGGGAGATCCCGCTCTGCTCCGCGATCTCGGAGAGAGACAGATCCTCGTTGTAATGCAGATCGTAACATTCGCGCTGCTTTTCGGTCAGGAGTTCGCCGTAGAAATCCAGCAGCATGGACTGCATCAGTCGGCTTTCGCTCATACGGCACCCCTCCTGTCAAGCTCTTGAGCCTTACAGAGTATACACGTCTTGCCTCTCCCTGTCAAGTATTTTTTCTTAACAGGCGCATGAAAATGTATAGAACACCCTGCGCCGGAAAAAATAGCCTGTGAATGATGCTTGCAAGGAGACCGCCATGGATCAGAATCTCTCAGTTTATATTGAAAACGAGCGGCTGCGGGACTATGCCGCATCCACTGCACGCCTGCTCCGCCCCGTGGGGGAGCGCGGCGGCGCCGCCTCCGCCCATGCCCTTCGGCTGCGGGCGCTGGAGGTGCGGCGCTGCACGGAGGCCGTCCGGCGGCGCTTCCGCTCGATCCCGGACCCGCCAGCCGCCTGCGAGTGGCTGATGGACAACTGGTATCTGGTCCGGCGGGAGGTCACGGAGGCGGCCGAGGCCCTGCGCCGCGCGCGCAGACTGCGGCTGTGCGAAGAGGGTGTGATGATCCTCTCCCTCTGCCGGGTGCTGCTGCGCGCAAGTCTGGGCAAGGTAACGGAGGAGCGCTGCCGCCTGTTTCTGGACGGGTTTCAGTCCGTCACCGTGCTTCGACGGGCAGAGCTGGCGCTGTTCCCCTGCTGTATCCGCGCCGCCTGTGTGGAGGAGATCGCCGCCGTCTGCCGCCGGATGCCCTACAGCGGGGATCTGGACCAATGCGCGCAGCGGCTTGAGGCGCTCTTCAGCACGCTGCGGCTCTTCTCCCAGCTGGACACGGAGAGGCTTCTTCTGAGCGCGGATGTGACGGCTGCGGTGCTTGACGCCGATCCCGACGGCAGTTTTCCGAAGCTGGACCGGGAGAGCCGGGAGGACTATCTGCGCCGGGTGGAAAGGCTTGCCCGACGGGAAGGTGAGGAGGAGCATATCTGCGCACGCCGGCTGATTCGCGCTGCCAAGGCCGCGAACAGGCACGTGGGCTTCTATCTCTACCGGGAGCCGCCCTCCTTTCTTTCCGGGCTGTACATCGGCGCAAACCTGCTGCTGACGCTGCTGCTGAGTCTCTGGGCCGGTCTCTCGCTGGACAGCGGCCCGGCCGCGCTGCTGCTGCTTCTGCCCGTATCGGAGCTGATCAAACGGCTCCTGGACGCGATTCTGCTGCGTCTGCTGCCGCCCCGGCGCCTGCCCCGGCTGGACCTCACAGACGGCGTTCCCGTCGAGGGGCGCACGCTCTGCGTCCTGTCCGTGCTGCTGACGGACCCGGAAAGCGCCCGTACAGCGGTCAGGCGGCTGGAGGAGCTGCGATTTGCCTGCCGCACGGAGGGACGCAACCTGCGCTTCGGGCTTCTGGCCGATCTGCCGGAAGCAGCGACAGAGACGCGGGAGGAGGATGCGGCCATTCTCTCTGCCGCCCGGGAGGAAATTCACCGGCTCAATCGCCTGTACACCGGCGGTTTTTATCTGTTCAGCCGCCCGCGGCGCTTTGACGGAGAGCGCTGGAGCGGTTGGGAACGCAAGCGCGGCGCGCTGCTGGAGCTTGCGCGCCTGCTGTCGGACCGGGAATCCTCGCTCACGCTCACCGGCGACCGGGATGCGCTCGCGGGAACCCGTTTTTTGCTCACGCTGGACGCCGACACCCGTCTTTATCCCGGCGCTGCGGGAGAGCTGATCGGAACCATGCTCCACCCGCTCTGCCGTCCCAAGCTGGACGAGGAGCGGGCGGTGGTCGTCGCCGGGCATGCGATCCTCCACCCCCGGCTGGACACAGAGCTGCACAGCGCCAACGCCACCGATTTTGCGCTGGCCTTCGCCGGTCCCGGCGGCTCAGACCCCTACGGCGGCGTGTGCAGCGAACTGTATATGGACGCCTTCGACCGGGGCGGCTTTGCGGGTAAGGGTCTGATCGACCTGCGCGCGCTGCTGCTGTGCAGCGAGCGGCACCTCCCCGAGGGGCACGTCCTCTCCCACGACGCGCCGGAGGGCGCGCTGCTGCGCGGCGGTTTTGTGGGGGACGTGTCCTTCTCCGACCGTTTCCCCTCCCGACCTCTGGCCTACTACCGCCGCCTGCACCGCTGGGTGCGGGGTGACTGGCAAAATCTTCCTTTTCTCTTTTCCCCCGTCCTCTCGGCCATTGACCGCTGGCGTCTCTTCGACAGTCTGCGGCGGAGTCTCCTGCCGCCCATGACCCTGGCCGCCATCCTGGCTGGCTTTCTGCTGCCGGGGCATCCCCTGGCGCTGTCGGCGGCGGCAGCGCTGCTGGCGCTTACCGTGAGTCTTTTCCGCGCCATTGCCCAGAGCGGTCTCCGCCGGGCGGACCGCCCGCGCCCGCGGCATTATGCGCGGCTGCTGACCGGTCTTGGCGGCGCCATCGTCCAGTGCTCCCTGCGGCTCTGGCTGCTGCCTTATGAGAGCTGGATCTGCCTGAGCGCCGCCGCGATGGCTCTCTGGCGGATGACACTCAGCCATCGGCGGCTGCTGCAGTGGCAGACCGCCGCTCAGGCCGAGCATGGCAGCGCCGGGCTGTGGACACACCTGGTCGGGATGTGGCCGGGGCTTCTGCCGGCTCTGGCGCTGCTCTGCCTTTCCCCCGTGATCCTCGGGCGCTCGGCGGGCCTTCTGTGGCTGCTCTCCCCTGTCGCCGCCTGGGCGCTGAGCCTGCCGGCAGCCAAGGAGAGCACCCTGACTGCCTCCGACCGGGACTGGCTGCGTACCGCCGCGGCGGACAGTCTGCGCTACTATACCCGCTTCTGCACGGCGGAGGAGCATTTCCTCCCGCCGGACAACGTACAGGAGCAGCCGCCGGTGGGCGTCGCCCACCGCACGTCGCCCACAAACATCGGTCTCGCGCTGCTGAGCTTCGCATCGGCAGTCGATTTAAACATTCTGGAAAAGCGGGATGCCTCCGTACGAATCGGGCAGATCCTTGATACGCTGGAGCGGATGCCGCGTTTCGCCGGACACTTTTACAACTGGTACGACACGCGCACGCTTCTGCCTCTGCAGCCGGCCGTGATCTCCACCGTGGACAGCGGCAACCTCTGCGCCTGCCTCACGGCGCTGCACAGCGCCCTGCTGGACTTTGGGGAGACGGTCCTTGCCGAAAGAGCAGGGGCGCTCTGCCTGGAGATGGACTTTTCCCTGCTGTACGACCGGGACCGCGGCCTGTTTTATATCTGCTATGACCCGGAGGCCTCGCATGGCTTCGGCGGCTGGTATGATCTGATGGCAAGCGAGGCCATGCTCACGAGCTTCCTGGCCGTGGCCCGGGGAGAGGCGCCGAAAAAGCACTGGCGGCGGCTTAGCCGCGCCCAGCTCCAGAAGGACGGCTTCCGGGGCCTTGCCAGCTGGACGGGCACCATGTTTGAATACCTGATGCCGGCGCTCTTTCTCCCCTACGAGCGGGGAAGCCTGCTGCAGGAGAGCGCCCGCTTCTGTCTCTACGCTCAGCAGCGCCAGACCTTTGCGGGCAAGCCCTGGGGCATTTCCGAGAGCGCCTACTATGCCCTGGACCCATCGCTCAACTACCGCTACAAAGCCAGCGGCTGTGCATCGCTCTCCCTAAAGCGCGGGCAGGACGAGGACCTGGTGATCGCGCCTTATGCCAGCTTCCTGGCCCTCGCTGTCCGGGCCCCGGCGGCGGTCAGGAACCTCCGGCGACTGGAGGGCTTCGGCGCCCGTGGGGAGCTGGGCTTTTATGAGGCTCTCGACTTCACGCCCTCCCGTTGCCGCCGGGACGAGGGGGAGTTGGTGCGCTGCGTCATGGCCCACCATGTGGGCATGAGTGTGCTTGCTGCGGCAAACGCGCTGTGTGACAGAATCGTTGTGCGGCGCTTTATGGCCGACCCTGCCATGAGCGCCTGCCGTCTGCTGCTGGAGGAGCGGGTGCCGGCGGACGGAGCCGTACTGCGCCGGGAACTGAGCCGCGCGCCGGAGCGTCCGCCGCGGCGCACGTCCGAGGGCTGGTCGCAGCACGGTGGGAGAGACGACGCGCCCGCAGCCGTCCTGCTCTCCAACGGCGTATGGCATCTTCGCTGCGAGAGCAGCGGGGAGATACGCGCCATGTACGGAGATCTCATGGTCTATGACCGCCCCGCGCTGCGTCTGGAGGCAGGCGGCAAAACAGGCGTGCTGCTTCCCGCCGGAGAGGCGGCGCTCTGGTCCTTCAGCGAGGAGAGCGCGTTCTGGGAGTGCCGAACGGAGGGATGTGAGGCTGGCCTGCGCCTGCACACTGCCGCGGCAGAGGCCGGAGAGTGCTGGGAATGGAACCTGCGGGAGGATAATACCGGGGGCTCTGTTCTATATTTCACGCTGCCTCTGCGGCTCTGCACAGGGAAGGACTGGCGTGCGCACCCCGCCTACTGGGCCCTGGGCGTCACAGCGGAGGAGCGGGACGGCGCGCTGCTGCTGCGCCGACTGCCAAGGGGCGATAAACCGGGGCTGTGGCTCTGCGTCGCCTGCGACCGTCGCTTTCAGTTTACCTTCCGTCCGCCGACTCTAAAGCTTCAGATTGTGATAGAGCAGAGCGCAAAAGGTCTCTCTTCTGTTCGTCTTGCCCTCTGCGCGGGTTCTGATGCGGATGCCGCTTTGCACGGGGCGCAGCGCATCCTGCGCGACCCGGGCTGCGGCCGCATGCTCTCTGCCGCATCATCAAGACTCGGTCTCGCCGAGGCGGAAATAGGCGCAGCCATGGCCCTGCTGCCGCAGTTGGACGCCCCCCTTTCCGGCGCCGCGCCGAAATCGGCGCTCTGGGCTCACGGCATTTCGGGCGATCTGCCGCTGCTGTGCTGCCGGGCGGACGCAAGAGAGGCGCTGCCGCTGCTGCGCCGTTTTCTGCTGCTCAGAAGCTGTGGGGTGGAGGCCGATCTTGTCTTTCTCAGCGACGAGCAGGGCGAATACCGACAGCCGCTTCACGCACAGATCCGCCGGGAGCTGGGCGTGTTGGGGCTGGAGGCGCTGCTGGGAAGCGCCGGCGGCGTACACTTTGCGCCGACAGGCAGCGCGGAGGCCATCGAAAGCCGCAGCGCCTTTGTTGCGGGAAAGCCGCGGCGGGAGCACCAGGAGCTGCATCTGCCCGGGCTGAGCGATGCGCGGCGGGATACCGTTCCCGCCTATGATTGGGAGGCTGACTGCTTCTCCTTTACCGTGATGAATGATCTGCCGCCCCGCCTCTGGCAGCTGCCGATGGTCAGCGGCGGGATGGGCGTCCTCGTCACGGAGTGCGGTCCCGCCGCTCTCTGGTGGGAAAACGCCCGGGAGATGCGTCTCTGCGCGCCCGTGGAGGATCTGCGCGGCGTCGAGGCCGCCCTCCCCCTCTGGGCGGAGACAGAGGACGGGCCCATCAGTCTTTTTGCCGCAAACGACGGGCGCCGCTGCCGGGTGCGTTTCGGCCGCGGCTGGGCAAGCTACGAGAAGACGCTGCCGGACCGGGAGCTGCTGACCACGGTCTTTGCCGCGGACGGCGCGCTGATCCTGCATGTTGCGGACGCTGCCGGGCTGCCCCTGCGCTGGGCGCTGCGGCCCACGCTGGGGCCGGATGGCGCAAGCCTCCGGCTTTGGACGGAGGGGGGGGTCTTTGTTGCCGAGAACCCGGAGAGCTACCTGCCCGGGCTTCGGCTGCTGGCCTGCGCGAATGTGCCCGGCACACTGCGTACAGACTTTCTTCCCCCTGCCATGGACTGGGAGGGAGTCGGTACAGGGGAGACCGTCCTGGTCTTCACCTGTCGGGAGCGCGAGGCGCTCTCCGCGCTCTGTTCGGCGGAGGACGCCGCCAGAGCCCTTGCGGAGACGAAAGCCTACTGGGCCGAGATGTGCGGCAAGCTGCGCTTTTTGGTCAAAGATCCCGGCATTCAGCGTTATCTTGAGGGCTGGAGTGTCTATCAGACGCTCTGCTGCCGTCTGCTGGGGCGCACGAGCCTCTATCAGAGCGGCGGTGCTTACGGCTTCCGGGACCAGCTGCAGGACGCGGTGAATCTTCTGCCCCTGTCGTCCGTCTGGGCGCGGGAGCGGATTCTGGATGCCTGCCGCCACCAGTATCTTGAGGGTGATGTGATGCATTGGTGGCATGCGCACCCGGAGGGTGACAGGGGCCTGCGCAGCCGCTGCGCGGACGATCTGCTCTGGCTTCCCTGGGCACTGTGTGAATATACGGAGGCCACCGGGGACGTAGCCTTTGCCTTGAAAAAAGAGCCCTTTCTCCACTCGCCGGCGCTGAGTGCCGGGGAGCGGGACCGCTACGAGCGCGTCTCCCCCTCGGGAAAGGCCCAGAGCCTGCTGCGCCATGCCAAGGCGGCCATTGAACTCTGTGAGAGGCGCGGCTTCGGTGAACATGGCCTGCCGCACATGGGCAGCGGCGACTGGAACGACGGCTTTGACCGGGTGGATGGTGAGAGCGTGTGGATGGCCTTTTTCCTCGCCCACACGGCGGAGCGCTTCGCCGCGCTTTTGCAGCGCCTCCGGGATCCGGAGGCGGAGCGGTACCGCAGTCTCGCAGCCAGGACGCTCGAAGCCGCGGAGGGAAGCTTCAACGGCCGTTTTTACCGTCGGGGTTACTGGGCCGACGGCAGCGTGCTCGGCGGAGAAGAGCGCATTGACCTGCTGCCTCAGGTCTGGTCGGCCTTTTGCGGCGCGCGGCATGCAGACGTGGCGCTTGACGCGGCGCTCCGGGAACTGGTGGATGAAAAGAGGCACCTGGTGCTGCTCTTCCGGCCGCCCTTTACGGAGGATGAGCGCTCCCCCGGCTATATCACCGGTTACGGTCCCGGCGTCCGGGAAAACGGCGGGCAGTACAGCCACGCGGCGGTATGGCTGGCCCTGGCGCTCCACGCGCGCGGGCGGCGGGAAGAGGCGGAGCGCGTTTTGCGCATGCTGCTGCCCGAAAGTCACGCCCCCCTGCGCTATGAGGCCGAGCCCTTCGTGCTTGCGGCGGACGTGTGCAATGCGCCAGGCAGGGAGGAGGCGGCCGGCTGGACCTGGTACACCGGCTCCGCAGGCTGGTATCTGCGGGCGGGAGGAAATCTTTTTCCGCCACTACCAAATTCTGACGGGATATGATATAATTAGTATTTAGTTGAAAGAACGGATCATTTCTTCCCGGAGGTGCCTCATGGAGCTGACAAGAAGCGAAATACTCCCCGGCGTGTGGCTCAGCCACCTGCGCACGGATAAATTCAAGACAGCCTGCCTGAGTTTGACGCTGCTGACGCAGCTCAGGCGCGACACGGCGGCCATGAACGCGCTGATCCCCTATGTGCTGCGCCGCGGCACCACCCGCTCGCCGGATATGGAGGCCATCTCCGCCCGGCTCGAAGCGCTCTACGGTACTGCCATCGAGCCCGTGGTGCGCCGCATCGGTGAGATCCAGTGCCTGGGCTTCTACGCCAGCATCCCGGAGGAGGACTATCTCCCCGGGGGGAAGGGCGTTCTGCAGAAGGCCACCCAACTGCTGGGCGAGCTGCTGCTCTCCCCCGCCACACGGGGTGGGCTCTTCCTGCCCAGGTACGTGGACAGCGAACGGGAGAAGATGCTGGAGACTATCCGCAGCCGTGTCAACGACAAGCGGGGCTACGCGCTCTTTCGCTGCATTGAGGAAATGTGCTGCTATGAGGACTTCGCGGTGAGCCGCCTCGGCGGCGAGAGCGAGTGCGAGGCCATCCACTATACGAAGCTGTCCAAGCACTATAAGAATCTGCTGCAGAGCAGTCCCATCGAAATCTTCTACTGCGGGCGCTGCGAAGAAAAGCAGCTCATCTCCTATCTGCGCGACGCGCTGATGACCCTGCCGCGGGGCGAGCTGGACTACGAGATCGGCACCGACGTGCGCATGAACGCGCTGGAGGACCGGCCCCGCTGCGTGGAGGAGACCATGGCCGTGGGTCAGGGCAAGCTGGTGATGGGCTTCCGGCTGGGTGAGAGTATGGAGGAACCGGATGTGGCGGCACTCTATGTCTTTAACGCCTGCTTCGGCGGCGGCACCACCTCCAAGCTCTTTGCAAATGTGCGCGAAAAGCTGCAGCTTTGCTACTATGCCGGCTCCCTGGTGGACACCCACAAGGGTATCCTGCTGGTGTCCTCGGGCATTGATTTTGATAAATTTGAGGCGGTGCGGGATGAGGTTCTCGCCCAGCTCGCCGCCATGGCAAAGGGTGAAATCACCGATGAAGAGCTGGAGAGCGCCCGCAAGGGCGTGGCCTCCGAGCTGCGTGCCATGCAGGACAGTCAGGGAGAGCTGGAGGGCTTTTACCTGACCCAGGCGCTGGACGGGCTGGAGTATGGCCCGCTGGAGCTGGCGGAGCTGGTGGAGGACGTGACGCGCGAGCAGGTTACCCGGATCGCCGCCAACGTCGAGTGCGACATGATCTATTTCCTGAAGGGCGACGGTTCTTCGGAAGAGGAGGAAGAGGATGCGGAAGACTGAATACGCAAATATCGGGGAGACGCTGTACACAGACACGCTCCCCAACGGTCTGCGCCTGTGCGTGGTGCCGAAGAAGGGCTTTCGCAGTTTCTTTGCGATGTTTGCTGCCGATTACGGCGGGGCCGCCCGCGTCTTTACGCTGGACGGCGAGCGGCATGATACCCCGGCGGGCGTGGCCCACTATCTGGAGCACAAGATGTTCGACATGCCGGACGGCGACAATGCGCTGAGTCTCTTAAACGCCAACGGCGCAGACCCCAATGCCTCCACCGGGGACGACACTACCTGCTACTACTTCCAGTGCACCGAGCGCTTTGAAGAAAACCTGCGCCTTCTGCTGCACTTTGTCTCCACCCCCTATTTCACGGAGGAGACCGTGCAGAAGGAGCAGGGCATCATCGCCCAGGAAATCCTGATGGGCGAGGATGACCCCGGGCTGCGGCTGTTCTATAACTTCCTGCGCCAGCTCTACGCCCGCCACCCCATTCGCGACCGGGTGGCCGGTACGGTGGAGAGCATCCGGGCCATCACGCCCGAGATCCTGCACGCCTGCTACCGGGCTTTCTACGCGCCGGGCAACATGTGCCTCTGCGTGGAGGGCGATGTGGACCCCGAGCGCGTGCGGCAGATCGCCGAGGAGGTACTGGGCGGGGAGAACCGCCCCGTACCGAGCCCCGATTACGGCGAAGCGGAGGACACGCTGCCGATTGAGGCGTACCGCAGGGAAGCGGCGGAAGTCTCCGCGCCTCAGTTCATGATCGGCTCCAAGCTCGCGCCCGCGCCGAAGGGCGAGGCTGCGCTCCGGCAGCGCCTGGTGAGCCAGCTTGCCCTGCGTCTGCTGGTGGGCGCCTCCTCCCCCTTTTATACCCGTCTCTATGCCGAGGGGCTTTTGAACCGGGATTTCGACTATGAGGCCTATTTCAGCTCCGGCACCGGCACGCTCATCCTTGAGGGTGAGAGCGAGGAGCCGGAGAAGGTGTTCGAGGCGCTCAAAAACGAGGCCGCACACGTGGCGGCAGAGGGTTTTTCCGACGAGCGCTTCGAGCGCGCCCGTCGGGCTTCGCTGGGCGCCAGGCTCCGCGGGCTGGAGGATTTCGGGAGCGTCTGCATGTCGCTGGCCTCCGGCATATTTGAGGGCTATTGCAGTCTCGACGCCATCTCGCTGCTCGACAGTGTGACGAAGGCGGAATGTGAGGCCTTCGTGCGCGACGCGCTCGCACCCGAGCGCCTTGCGATCTCCATTCTGGAACCGAAGAAGGACTGAACCATGTTTCCCATACTGACTGTGATACAGACCATTCAGCGCGACTCCTCCATCAGCTTTCCGATGCTGGGGAACTTTTCCGTGAATCCCCCGTCCTATTTTACCGTATTCGGAAGAAACATTTATTTCTACGGCGTGCTGATTGCCCTGGGCTTTCTGCTGGCCATCCTCTACTGCGGCAGGCACAGCCGGGAATTCGGCATAGAGGCGGACGATTTTTACGATCTGATGCTCTGGCTGATCCCTCTGTCCATTGTGGGGGCGCGGCTGTACTTTGTTCTCTTCCGGCTGGAGGATTATCTTTCAAACCCCATCTCCATCCTCTATGTGCATGAGGGCGGGCTCGCCATCTACGGGGGCGTGATCGCAGGTGTCCTCTGCGCGGTATTCGTCTGCCGGAAAAAGAAGATCCCCCTGCCGGCCATGCTGGATCTGGTGATCTTCGGGCTTCTGATCGGGCAGATCATCGGCCGCTGGGGCAACTTCATGAACCGGGAAGCCTTCGGCGCGGAGA
>CAMKAP010000039.1 GCA_946410505.1 uncultured Clostridia bacterium | reverse complement strand
TGCCAAACTTGTCGTTTGGCAGCGAAATCAATCGAATCTTCGATTGATTTCGCCAACCGATGATCATTATCACAGATAGCAGCGATCTATTATAGCATTTTTTGATTTTTTTACAAGTCCGGCCGCCTTGACAGAGGGCCGGGCGAGTGAGTATAGTAACAATCTGGAATGATTGGAAAAGAGAGGAACAACAATGGATCGGAACAAGAAAATCGTACGCACCAGCCTGATCGGCATCGGCGCCAATCTGGTGCTGGTGGTCTTTAAAATGATCGTGGGTCTTGCGGCAAATTCCATTGCCGTGATCCTGGACGCGGTCAACAACCTGAGCGATGCGCTCTCCTCGCTCATCACCATCGTGGGTACGCGGCTCGCCGGGCGCAAGCCCGACAGGAAGCACCCCTTCGGCCACGGCCGCATCGAGTATCTCACGGGGATGCTGATCGCCGTGCTGGTGCTCTTTGCGGGCCTGAGCTCTCTCAAGGAGTCGGCGGAGAAGATCCTTCACCCCGAGGCCGCAAGCTATACCTTCCTGTCCCTGGCGGTGATCGCCGCCGCGGTGGCGGTGAAGCTGCTGATGGGGCGCTACGTGAAGAAGGTGGGGGAAGAGCTCAATTCCCAGGCGCTGGTCGCCTCCGGGTCCGACGCCTCCTTTGACGCGATCCTCTCGACCGCCACGCTGCTGGCCGCCGTGGTCAACATGGTCTGGGGGCTGAGCCTGGAGGGCTGGCTCGGCGCGGTAATCTCCGTGTTCATCATCAAGGCCGGCGTGGAAATGCTTCTGGAGGCGCTCAGCAGCATCACCGGCGAGCGGCCGGACAGCGACCTGAGTGAGAAGCTGCGCCATGCCGTGTGCGAGTATGAGGGTGTGCACGGGGCTTTCGATCTGGTGATGCACAATTACGGTCCCACCAACATCATCGCCTCCATCCACATCGAGGTGGACGACGAAATGACCGCCCGGGACATCCACCGCCTGACCCGGCAGATCTCCTCGGACATTTACCAGAAATTCGGCATCATCCTGACCGTTGGCATCTACGCCTCCGGCAACGGCAGCGACGACAGCGCCGCCATGCGCGCCCAGCTTACGAAGCTCCTTGCGGACTATCCCGAGGTGCTGCAGATGCACGGCTTCTTTGTGGATGAGGAGAAAAAGCATGTGATGTTCGACCTGATCTTTGACTTCTCCGCCGACGCCAAAGCGATCTGCGGCGAAGTGCACGACAAGCTCACGGCCCTCTGGCCCGGCTATCAGATCGACGTGGTGCTGGATACGGACTTCAGCGACTGAGCTTAATTCGTCAGTTCCCTTGGGGAACTGACGAATTAGGGGCACTCATGCTGATCGCACACGGCACACGAGGGACGTGCCGTGTTTGGTCGGCATGAGACCTCGCACAGCTCGGCCCATAGTGTTTTCATCAGGGCAAAGCCCCGCTGAAAACGGATTGCAGTTTGTTTTTCGCCTTGCGAGGCGAAAAATCAGAGGGGAAAGCCCCCTCTGAACACCCCATACAGAATAGCTTGTATCTTTACGAAAAACAGGCAGATAAAGAGTTGAACACCATGTACAAACCACTTGCGGATGAGATCCGTCCCACAGCGCTGGAAGACGTGGTAGGCCAGCGGCATATCCTCGGCGAAAACGGCATGCTGCGCCGGATCGTGGAGAGCGGGCAGATCCCCAACATGATCTTCTACGGGCCCTCCGGCACGGGCAAAACCACCGTGGCCCGCATCATCGCCGAGCGTACCAACCGCAGCCTGCGCAAATTGAATGCCACCACTGCGGGCATTGCGGACATCAAGCGCATCATCGACGAGCTGGATACCTTCCTCACGCCGGGCGGCGTGCTGCTGTATCTGGACGAGATCCAGTACTTCAACAAAAAGCAGCAGCAGTCCCTGCTGGAGTTCATTGAGGACGGGCGCATCACGCTCATCGCCTCCACCACGGAAAATCCCTATTTCTATGTATTCAACGCGATTCTCAGCCGCTCCACGGTCTTTGAGTTCAAGCCCGTCACGCCATCCGACGCGGAGCGGGCGGTGAAGCGGGCGGTGGAGATCCTCAACGCCAGACGCGAAACGCCTCTGCGCCTGGCCGAGGGCGTCACGGCCCGGATCGCCTCCGGCTGCGGCGGAGACGTGCGCAAGGCCATCAACGCGGTGGAGCTGCTGTTCTCTGCCGCCTGGGACCGGGACAGCATCTCCCGGGAGGATGCCGAGGCCATCACTCAGCGCAGCGCCATGCGCTACGACCGGGAGGGGGACGACCATTATGACATCCTCTCGGGCCTGATGAAATCCCTGCGCGGCTCAGATGCGGATGCGGCGCTGCACTATCTGGCAAGGCTTCTGGAGGCCGGGGACCTGATCGGCGCCTGCAGGCGGCTTCTCTGCTCCGCCAGCGAGGATGTGGGCCTTGCCTGGCCGCAGGCGGTGCCCATCGTGAAAGCCTGCGTGGATTCTGCCCTGCAGCTGGGGCTGCCGGAGGCGCAGCTGCCGCTGGCCGAGGCCGCGGTGCTGCTGGCCACGGCCCCCAAGTCCAACAGCAGCTCCGCGGCCATCATGAAGGCCTGGGGCGACGTGAAGGCCGGAAAGACCGGCAGCGTCCCCCGTGAGCTGCAGAACGTGCACGCCGACGGCACGGGCTTTGAGCGGGAGCAGGGCTACAAATATCCCCACGACTATCCCGGCCACTGGGTCAGGCAGCAATACCTGCCCGATGCGCTGCGGGGTGTGAAGTATTACGAGTACGGTGACAACAAAACAGAGCAGGCGGCGAAAAGTTATTGGGAAAGGATCAAAAATGAATAACAGGTTTTTATTATCTGTTCTTTATTTTTCATTTCTACAGCTATGGACATTCAGATCGGCGATATTCTGACCATGAAAAAGGCCCACCCCTGCGGGAGCAGAGAATGGGCGGTGCTGCGTGTGGGCGCGGACTTCCGTCTGCGCTGCCTTGGCTGCGGTCACGAGGTCATGGGTGCGCGCTCCAAATTTGAAAAGAACATCAAACAGGTCAGGCGGGACGGTGAATGAACGTCTGCTATATGCTTCGCTGCGCCGACGGGAGCCTCTACACCGGCTGGACCAACGACCTGGAAAAGCGCCTGCGGACACACAGCGCGGGCCGCGGCGGCAGATATACCCGCAGCCGACTCCCCGTGACGCTCGTGTATGTGGAGGAGTGCGCGACCCGGCAGGAGGCCATGAGCCGGGAATGGCACATCAAACGCCTCTCCAAGCAGGAAAAAGAGGCGCTGGCCGAGAAAAGGGCGAATACCAATAGAGAGGGCTGAAGCTTTATAAGAGCTTCGGCCCTCTTTCTATCAGGTATCAGTATCAGCGAAGGCTTTCCCCCCAGATGGGTGTGGTTTTTATATAGGTGCGCCGGAAAGGAGCCTCGGGCGACCGGATCCGCTCATACAGCATGGAGGCGGCCAGCCGGCCGATCTCTGCGCTGGGGATCAGCGCGGTGGTCAGCGCGGGGGAGACGATCGCGGCCTCGGGAGACCCGTCAAAGCCCGCGACCATCACATCTCCGGGGATGGAGAGACCCATCCGCTTCAGCGCGGTCATCAGATGAATGGCCAGATAGTCGTTGGCGCAGGCAAAGGCGTCCGGCATCGCGGGCATGGCGGCCAGATGCGCCTGCAGCCAGCCGGCATCTCCGTACAGCTCGCTGTCCTGCTCCAGAATGCAGAGCCTGCGGTCGACCGGGAGACCGGCCTCCGCTATCGCTGCGCAGAAACTGAACCAGCGTTCGGAAAAGCTGCAGCAGTGCTCAATGTCGCCCACGAAGCCCAGGCGCTTTGCACCGGCGGCGATCATGCGCTGCACCATGATCTGCTCGCTTGCGATGTTTTCCATGGAGATAAAATCACAGTCAAGGAGAGACTTGCTCGCGTGGGCGTAACCGTCCACGCAGACCATAGGCTTCCGGAGCGCGCTGAGCATCTCCAGATAGGAACGGTCAAAAAGCTCAATCACAAGGAGCCCGGCGGCGTCCTCGGGCCGGAACCCGGACGGCAGCCGCAGCTGGGCGATCTCCTCCGGGGAAACCTCAAAGATTTTCAGCGTATAGCCGGAGCGGCTGATCCGGTCGGTGAAGCTGGTGATGAAGAAGGCACCGAAATTATGGCTCAGCAGCTTGTGCTGCGTCAGAAGCGCAATGGTGCCGCCTGCGGCGCTCTGCACGTCCTGCTGCGCGGGGCGCTGATAGTATCCGAGCGCCTCCGCCTTTGCCAGCACCAGCCGCCTGGTCGCCTCCGGGACGGAGCCCCGGCCGTTATATACTTTGGAGACGGTATTGCGCGACAGCCCACATGCATCCGCAATATCCTGCATGGTTACTCTCTTCAGCCCCATGGCAAACACCCTTGTTCCTTGTTTTTTATATCATATCATGGCTACAAAAGAATTGCAAGATTTACAAAATGTAAAGAACCTCCTTGGCCGGACTGTTAGAACTGTACAGAAAGTTTGCGGCTCAGTGGGCAAATGGCACTAATTTTTTGAGCAAATGCACAGATTATGTTGACAGAATATGGCGGATGCACTATAATATTTCTGTTAATAGTTTACATTTTGTGCATTTCACGTGCGCAAAGCAAGCGAAATGAAATGCTCAACACAAAACTTTTTACAAACAGGCATTTTGTGAGGAGGTTTTTGCGATGAAACAGGGGAAAGTGCTGACCGCGGTGATGCTTCTGGCGGCGTTTCTGCTGTCCAGCTGCGCAATGGGCGCCCCGAATGCGAAGGAGGTCCTGGTGGAACCTGCCGTCGAGATGATCCCGCAGGTCCGGGCGGAAGAGCCGGCCGCAGTCGAGGCGGCGCCTCTGGCGGATGCTGCCGAGAGCGGCTATTTCCTGCAGCCTCTGGCTGTGAACGGCGGCGTGGACGCTGTGACCGCAGATGCCAAGCCACTGTTCAAGGCGAAGTTTGAGGGCGACAGGGTCGAGGGCAGCGGCGAGGCCGTGGACGGCGTATACCGTTTTACGGCGGCCAAAACCGACGGAGAAGCCTGGCATGTGAAGCTGGAGAGCAATTATCCCACGGTGGCCGGCAGGGACTACCAGGTCACTTACCGCTTTACCTCGGACGTGGCCGGCAAGGTCAAGTTCGGCGACTTCCAGGAGTTTGAGATCCAGAAGGGCGAAAACAGCGTCACCGGGATGCTGATCGCCACCGGCGGCACCAGCTATCTGGACCTGCAGCTCGGTATGCTGCCCCCCTTCACGATCGAATTCAGCGAGATCGAGATCGAGGAGTTTGCCGACGAGGTGGAGTACGAGGACGCCCTGCCCAGGGCCATTGACTTCGAGAACGAAGCCAAGGTCTATGAAAAGCACGACCAGGGCTACGCCCCCATCCCCACCCGCAGCAAAGACGAAGTGAGCATCTATTACTTCTCGTCGTCCTGGGAGCCCGGTGTGTGGAAGTCCCGGCTCTATGTGAAGACCGGCCTGATCCCCGAATCGGGCGTACGCTACCATGTCACGGCCGATGTGGAGAGCGATATGGACATGCCCTTTGAGATCCTTTTCAATGACGGGGAAGTGGAGAAGGGCTACGGCGCCCTGTACGGCCAGAATCTGACCGCGGGCGAAAAGAAGACCTGTGAGGCCGTAATCACCGGCGGCAGTGAGGGCGAGGAGCTGGTGCTGCAGTTCTCCCTGGGCGAAGCGCCCGAGGACGCCAACGTGAAAGTCGGCAATGTGCGTATCGAGACGGTCACCGACCACTATAAAAACATCCTGCCCGCGGGCTTTGCGCTGGACAAGGAGGTCTTCACCGGCCGGACGCTGACTTCTCTGGTCCCGACCTCTTACAAGAATATCCCGCTGAACGTCTCCTACAGCGGCAGCGAGACTGTGCGCGAGTTCCACGATCCCGACTTTGAGGCAAGCCTCGAGAAGGCCGCCGACAGCGCGACCTACCGGATCACCAGAGCGCGCGAGAGCAACCGCGGTGTCTGGGAGGCAAAGCTCTTCGTCGATACCGGCTTTACCCCTGAACCCGGCAAGCTGTACGAAGTCAAGTTTGATCTGGACTCCGAGAAGGACCAGGAGAAATACGAGATCTGCTTTGACGGCGCCGGCGGAGACAACGAAAATTATGGCGCGATCAAGCCCGAACTGCCAGACTCTCTCAAGCTGAAGGCCGGGCAGCGCAGCAGCGTGGACTATCTCTTTTCCACCGATGCGGACCACGGCCCGCTGACCATCCGCATCCAGCTCGGTGAGACGAACACCGCCGAAGGCAACACCGTCAAGATCAGCGGCCTTGAGCTGCGCGAGATCTCCTCCACCGGCACCGAGCTTACGCTCCCCGGCTTCGGCTACCCCGATTTCCAGGCGGGCGACAAGCAGTATAATTCCTTCAACCTTGAGAACAACGCCGGCGCGAAAGCGGTTCTCGGCGGAAACGGGAGCTTTGCCACCGCCAGGATCGAGCAGAGCGGCGACGACTGGCACATCAAGCTTTACGGCTTCCCCGGCGTCATGCTTGAGGAAGGCAAGACCTATCGTGTCAGCATGGATGTGGAGAATGCGGAGGGCTGCAGCGTCGCCTTCAAGAACGAGAGCTTCCTGAGCCAGGAAGACGCCTTCGGCTCTGCTGCCGTAACGGGCGGCAAGGTCGTGCACACCATCACACCCAGCGGAACCGAGAACAACCAGGCGGGCGTCATGCAGTTTCTGATCAAGATCGGCAATCTCCCCAACGGCACCGAGGTCAAGGTCAGCAACGTAAAGGTCGAGCTGGTGGAGGTTGAGACGAAGAACATCGTAACCACCGAGCCCTGCTATGGGATGGACGAGAACCCGGCGAACAAGCATGTCGTTTCAAGCTTCAGCGAAAACACCGCAAAGATCGATGCCAGGTGGGACGACTGGCACATCAAGCTCTACGCCATTCCTCCCGCTGCGAACAAGGCGATCACAAACGGCCAGAGCTACACGATCAGCATGGATGTGGTCGGCGCTGACGGCTGTGCGGTCTGCTTTAACCGCGAGGGCGGCGGCGAGACCGATTTCGGCAGCACGACTGTCTCCGGCGGCAAGGTTCAGTACTCCGGTACCGCCACGATGGACGGCAATCTGGAAATCATTCTGAAGCTCGGCACGCTCCCCGCGGGCAGCAACGTGACGGTCAGCAATGTCTCCGTCAACGGCTCCGATCCCCTGAACTGCAACTTCTTTGTCCCGGCCCCCCCTGAGGGGAACGATATCGGCTTTGACTTCAACGGCGGTGACGGCGTCCCCTCTGCCACGCTCGCCGTCAACTCCAAGGGCTGCGACTGGCACGCCAAGTACTATGTCAAGCCCGGCGTGACCCTTGAATACGGCAAGACCTACACCGTCAAAATGGACGTGACGAACGCCGAGGGCTGCCCGGTCGTCTTCAAGAACTTAAGCTACACAGAAAAAGAGGATGCTTTCGGCTCCACCACCGTCTCAAGCGGCAAGTTCTCGTACACGATCACGCCCACAGAGACCGGCGAGAGGCAGACGGGCGAGATGGAAATCCTGTTCAAGCTCGGCACGCTGCCCGCCGGCACGGAGGTCACGGTCAGCAACCTCCAGATCCTCACCGCCGCCGACCAGCCCACCTACACCGACCTCACGCCCGAAAGCTTCAAGTACCCCGTTGTGACCGAGGATGTTGGCGATACGAAGTCCTTCCTTCTCGAGACCAATGAGGGCACTGTCGGAGAGCTTTCCGGCGACGGCAGCAGCGCCACCGCCCACATCACCAAGCCCGGCGATGACTGGCACATCAAGCTGTACGCCAAGACCGGCCTGACGCTGGAGGCCGGCAAGACCTATGAGATCAGCATGGATGTGGCGAATGCCGACGGCTGCATGGCCTGCTTCAAGGATCTGGCGACCGGCAGCGAGGAGGGCTTCGGCTCCAAGGCCGTTTCCTCCGGCACCGTCAGCCATCAGGTCAGCCCTGCGACTAGCGGCGAGCTGGAGATCCTGCTCAAGCTGGGTACCGTTCCCGCGGATACGGACGTAAAGGTCAGCAACGTCAAAGTTTCCGAGCTGAGCCTCACACCGGGTGAAAACCTGCTCTCCGGCTTCCAATACAACGCCGTGGGCAGCGTCTCGGACGCCACCGACGACGGCTACATCACATCCCTTGAGAAGAAGAGCGATTCCGCCGTCTTCCACATCCACCAGGCGCCCGCCGAAGAGCGGCACCCCTGGAACGTGAAGCTCAACGTCAAGACCGGCTTTACGCCCGAAAACGGCAAGGGCTACCGCGTGAGCTTCGACCTCGCCGCCGAAAAGCCCCAGGCTGTGGCGGAGGTCTTCTATGACGGCAATAAAGAGAACGCCTACGGTCAGCTCTTCAACCGCAGCCTCTCCGCCGGCACGCAGAACATTTCCTTTACGACCCGTCCCATGGACAGTAACGGCGAGCTCACGCTGCAGATCCGCCTCGGCCAGACCGACGGCACCGACGGCAACACCTACACCGTCAGCAACGTGAAGATCGAGGAAGTTACCTTCACAAGCTACTCCACGCCCGAAAAACGGGAAACCACCACGCTTCGCACCGAAGCGGGCTACAGGTCTCAGCTGGATAAGACGGCCGACCGCGCCACCGTGCGCATCGAGAAGACGCCCTCCACCGGCCTGGAGGCCTGGAAGACCAAGCTCTTCGTGGAAACCGGCGTCACACTCAAGGCCGGCCAGAAATACCGCATCCGCATGGACGTCAAGTCCATCATCCCCGCGCCCTTTGAGGTCTGCTTCAATAACGGAGGCGAGGAAAAGGGCCTTGGCGCGATGTTCGGGCTGATGTCCTCACCCTCCGGCCAGCCGGTGGAGTATGTCACCTATCCCAGGCAGGATATTCAGCTTGTGATCCAGCTCTCCCTCGGCAACTGCGCCTCTCCCAACAGCATCATCCTCAGCAATCTGGCTGTCGAGAAGGCCGGCACGATCAACCTGGTTTCGGATACGATCTACGAGTTCTGATTAAACGCGCAGCAAAGCATCTGGAGGTATAAAACATGAAAAACAAGCAGTATTTGCTCGCATTTCTCCTGATCCTGGCCATGCTTCTGTCTGCCTGCGGCGGGCAGGCCGCCCCTGCGCAGAGTGAGGCGCTGGAGAATGAAACCGCGGTGGAAGAGGCATCGGAGCAGAGCGAAGAGGAAGCCTCGCCGTCGATTCCCGATGAGCCCTATGAGGCGGTGCCTTATTCGCTCTATCCCGCGCCCGAGGGCGGCTATGTGGGCGACACCATGCCCTTCGTGACCGAGGACGGCGTGCTGGAGCTCTACTATCTCTACGACACCGACCACAACGGCCAGGGCTACCACCCCATCTACAAGTACAGCACCGAAAACCTCTACGAGTACAAGGACCACGGCATGGTCATGAACTTCGGCATGATGTCCGATCCCGATCCCGCCCTCGGCACCGGCTCCGTCATGCAGGACCGTGACGGCCTCTACCATCTCTTCTACACCGGCCACAACGACAGCTCCAGCAAGGGCAAGGAGTGCGTCATGCACGCCACCAGCACCGACCGGGAAAAATGGGAAAAGCATCCGGAGGACACCTTCTACTCCCCGGACAACTACTCCAAGGACGATTTTCGCGATCCCGAGGTGTTCTGGGTCGAGCGAGACCAGTGCTACTGGCTCCTGATCGCGGCCCGTGAGGAGGTTCTGGGCGGTGTCGTGGTGAAATACACCTCCACCGACCTGAAGCACTGGGACTTTGTCGGCCCGATCTTCGCGCCCATGCAGCAGTACATGCTGGAGTGCCCCGATCTTTTCTGCATCGGCGACACCTGGTATCTGACTTACAGCTGGGACTGCTGCACCTACTATGCCATCGGCGACTCCATGGACGGTCCCTTTGTGGCGCCCAGGGACAATATCCTTGACGGCAGAGGCACCATGGACGGCAACGGCTTTGTCTTCTATGCCGCCAAGACCGCGGAGTTCAACGGCGTCACCTATCTCTGCGGCTGGCTGGGCCGCGCCGGCGTCAGCGGCGACTCCGGCATCTATCAGTGGGCCGGCAGCCTCATGAACCATCAGCTCGTCCAGCATGAGGACAAGACCCTCGGCGTGAAGGCGCCCGACACCCTGGCCGATTACTTCACCATCGACAAGCTGGTCTTTGCCGTGGGGAAGAAGGGCGACGTGGAAGTCAACGGCAACAACATCGCCCTCAAGGCGGAAGAGGATTCTTACGCGCTGGCCGACATGGGCACCCGCCCCGCCACCATGACCCTGGAGTGCGACGTGACGCTGGATGAAGAGGGCTGCGCGGGCTTCGCCTTCGGCGGCAGCGAAAAGGACGAGACCTATACCGCCCTGTGCCTGGACGCCCGGGAGGGCAAGCTGCACTACGAGGGCTATGAGGTCACCGAGATCCGGGACTACGACCCCATGGCGCTCACCCGCTTTGATTTCTCCAAAAATGACGTCCACCATGTGAAGCTCGTGTGTGAAAACGAAATCGTGGTCCTGTATGTGGACGATATGAAGGCACTCAGCTGCCGCATCACCCACTCCATCGACGGGGCCCACATCGGCGTCTTTGCCGACGGCTGCAGCGCGTCCTTCACCAACATCAGCGTCAAGATCCCGGGTTAACCAAAGGACTCGGACAATGCAAAAGAACAGGCGCTCTGCTGCATGCGGAGCGCCTGTTCCTGCACGCCGGTGGCCCGGCGCCGCGGGAAGCGGGGGAGCGCGCGCACGGAGGTGAGAGAGGGTTTGCATTTTGCCTGCTTCTGTGATACTATATTGTAGCAATACAGGCGGCAGAAGGCCGCCGTCTGTGAGTTTCGCTTGAAAGGATCGTTGGAAATATGCTTGTTCCCGTGCTGCTTTTCTTTGTGGGATTTGCTCTTTTGATCAAGGGGGGCGACTGGTTTGTCGACGGCTCTGTCGGCATCGCGCGCCGCTTCCGTCTGCCGGAGCTTTTGATCGGCGCCACCATCGTCTCCATCGGCACCACGCTGCCCGAGGTGATGGTCTCCAGCCAGGCGGCCCTGCAGGGCAACGCCGGCATCAGCTATGGCAACGCCATCGGCTCCATCATCTGCAACACGAGCCTGATCGCCGCCATCACCATTACGGCGAGCCCCGGAAAGGTGCAGCCGAAATCCTTCTCTTTGCCGACCGGCTTTTTCTTCGCCGCCGCGCTGTCCTACGCGCTGATCGCCTGGACAACGGGCCGCTTCGAGCGCTGGATGGGCTTTGTTTATCTCGCGGTGTTTGTGGTATATATGGTCGTCTCCACGCTGCAGATGAAGAAGCATCCGGAGCTCGCGGAAGAGGGTGAGGAAGAGGAAACGGGGGAGAAAGAGCGGCCCTTTGCCTTGGAGCTGCTTCTGCTGGTGATCGGCGCTGCGGCCATCGCCTTGGGCGCCCGCTTCCTGGTGGATAACGGCACGCTGATCGCCGCGGCACTCGGTGTGCCCGATTCCGTCATCGGCCTGACCATGGTTGCGCTGGGCACCAGCCTGCCTGAGCTGATCACGGCGATCACCAGTCTTATGAAGGGGCACGGCTCCCTGTCCCTGGGAAATATCATCGGCGCAAACCTGTTCAATATCGTTCTGGTCAGCGGCGCGTCGATCGCAATTTCCCCCTTTGCGATCCCGGCTGAAAAAACACTGATGGGCGGCGTCAATTCCAGTCTCGTCATCGACCTGCCGGTCATGCTGGCCGTGATGTCCATTATGTGTCTGCCTGCGCTGAAAAAGGGTGAGCTGAAGCGCTGGCAGGGCATCCTGCTGCTGTGCATCTACGCGGGCTTCACGGTCTATCAGTTTGTAAGCTGACGCCGCCCTGCCGCAGGAACCGACCAAACGCTCATATATGGGGTGATTTGAACTATGCTGCGAATCCTGTTTGTCTGCCACGGCAGGAGTCCCCTGCCCGGAGCAGAATAAAATAGATTGCGATAAATCGCGGCAAACTGCGGCAAAGCTACCGACGGCAAATTACTGTTTTGCACCCTTTTGGGAGACTGAAAGCAGAATATGTTAATACGGCTCCCTGAATGCTATTCCACAGGGAGCCGATAAATTTTCGCAGCTCGGTCTATTACGTTATAATGATCATCGGATGGGGCGCGTTGCAAAATAGCGCAGAATAACAAAAGCACCAGTTGGGTCCAAAAAGG
>CAMKAP010000038.1 GCA_946410505.1 uncultured Clostridia bacterium | reverse complement strand
ACGCAAACCACACGAAGTCGCAGAACGCGATGAACAGGCCGAATACCAGCGCAAAAACCAGCACGATCAGAAGACCCGCCTTAATGGCTGCCATCGTGTACATGCGCTGCTCCTCCCTGCTCATTTGAGAGCGCGGTGCGGACTCGTCCTTCACAGCGTCGGGGCTGCTCTTATGATACCAGGGCATGCCTTCGACGTTCATATTGGCGATGGTCTTGCCATCGTCGATATAATCGTCCTTTTTCCTCTTGGCTGCCATAATCAGAGGACTTCATGCTCCTCGGCGGGAGCGGTCTCTTTGCTCTTCTCCTCGCGTGTGACGGCCTCCGCCCGCTCCTGGGCCTCCGGCGTGTTGTAGAGGTGGCAGGCGCAGTAGTGGCCCTCTTCTACCTCAAGCCACTCGGGAGCGGCATATTTGCACACCTCCATGCAGTTTTCGCAGCGGGTGTGGAACTTGCAGCCCTTGGGCGGGTTGGCCGGGCTGGGAATGCTACCTTTGAGGATAATGCGGTTGATCTTGGCGTCCGGGTCGGGAATGGGAATCGCGGAGAACAGCGCTTTGGTGTAGGGGTTGAGCGGATTGGCAAAAATCTTGTCGGTCGCCGCGTACTCCACCATGGAGCCCAGATACATGACGCCTACGGTGTCGGAAATATGTTCCACAACGGAGAGGTCATGGGAGATGAACAGGTAGGTCAGCCCGAATTCCTTCTGAAGATCCTTGAGCAGATTGATGATCTGCGCCTGAATGGACACGTCCAGCGCGGAGACGGGCTCGTCACATACGATGAAGTCCGGCGAGAGGGCAAGGGCGCGGGCGATGCAGATACGCTGGCGCTGGCCGCCGGAAAACTCATGGGGATAGCGGTCCTTATAGTATTCCGGCAGACCGCAGACCTCCATCACGCGGGTGATGTAATCGTCAAACTCCTCGGGCGGAACGATGTTGTGCTCACGCACGGCCTCGCCGATGATCTCGCCGATGGGCAGGCGCGGGGACAGGCTGGAATAGGGGTCCTGGAAAACGATCTGCATCCGGGGGCGCATTTTGCGGAGCTCTTCCTTGCTCAGCGCAAAGACGTCCACTCCCTCCAGCTTGACTTCGCCGCCCGTTTTCTCCTGCAGGCGGAGGATGGTGCGGCCACAGGTGGATTTTCCGCAGCCGCTTTCGCCCACGAGGCCCATGGTCTCGCCGCGGCGGATCTTAAAGCTGACGCCGTCCACAGCCTTGACGTTGCCGACTGTGCGCTTGAAAAAGCTGGACTTGATGGGGAACCACTTGACCAGATTGTTGACTTCCAGCAAATACTCGTTTTCTGTGGCGGTATTCTTTTTGATTTCTTCCATCTTAAAGCTCCTCCACATTCACGGATTTGGGATAGCCGAGCACGGTGCCTTCCTCCAGGAATCGATAGCAGGATACCACATGGGTGTCGCTGATCCGGATCTCGGGTGGATATTTCCCGTCGCAGTGCTCGCAGCGCATTTCGCAGCGATCCCGGAAATAGCAGTAGTTCGGCATCTCGATCGGGTTGGGAACGCTGCCCGGGATGTTGTAAAGCTCCTCCACCTTCTTGCCGACGACCGGCTTGGAGCGCATCAGGCCGATGGTATAGGGGTGCGCGGGATGATGGAAAATGTCATCCGCCGTGCCCTTCTCCACGACGCGTCCCGCGTACATGACGACCACGTAATCCGCCATGCCGGCCACGACGCCCAGGTCATGGGTGATCAGCATGATGGAGGAATTGAGCTTGTCCTTCAGGTTCTGCAGCAGATCGAGGATCTGCGCCTGAATGGTCACATCCAGCGCGGTGGTGGGCTCGTCGGCGATGATGAGCGTAGGAGAGCAGGCCAGGGCAATGGCGATGCAGATGCGCTGGCGCATACCGCCGGACAGCTCATGGGGGTACATATTGTACACGCCCTCTTTGTTGGCAATGCCGACCAGTTCCAGCATCTCCAGGGTACGGGCCTTGGCGTCCTCCTGGGACATGCCGGGATTGTGGAGAAGCGTGACCTCATCGACCTGCTCGCCGATGCGGAAAACGGGGTTCAGCGCCGTCATGGGCTCCTGGAAGATCATGGAGATCTTGTTGCCGCGGATCGTCTCCATAATGGCGTTGGGGGTGTTTACGATGTTGTAGGCGGTCCCATCGCCCAGATTGAAGCGGATCTCGCCGCCGACCGTCTGGCCGGAGGGGCGCTGCAGCAGCTGCATGAGCGACAGACTCGTTACGGATTTTCCGCAGCCGCTTTCGCCCACGACGCCCACGGTAGAGCACTTGGGGACTTCAAACTTGACGCCGTCCACGGCCTTGACCGTGCCGTTGTCCGTGAAGAAATAGGTGCAGACGTTGTCAAACTCGACCACATTGTTGGGGTCTGCCATCTTCGTGGTGTAGAGCGCCGGATCCTTATTGGCGTCAGCGCGCTCTTTTTCCAGTTTTTTGGTCACCTTGCGGTTAAAGCGGGTGATCCTGCGCGATTCCCGCGCGGAGATATAGGAGGATTTCTTCTTTTCGTTTTCAGCCATCGGTATTCCTCCCTCCTTATCGTTTGGCCTTGGGGTCGTAAGCGTCACGCAGACCGTCGCCGACAAAGTTGAAGGCGATAACGGTCAGGCAGATCAGCAGACCCACCGGGATCCAGATATGCGCATAGTGTGCCATGGCGGAAGCGGAGGACACCGAGTTGATAATCGTGCCCCAGGTGGCCAGCGGGTGCTTCACGCCCAGGCCCAGGAAGGACAGGGTGGATTCGGTGATGATGACGCTGCCCATGCCCATGGTGGCGGTGACGATCAGCTGCGGCATGACGTTGGGCACAAGGTGATGGAAGATGCGATCCTTGACCTTGATGCCGGTCGCCTCTGTGGCGACCATAAACTCCTGCTCGCGCAGAGACAGGATCTGACCGCGGACAAGCCGCGCCACGCCGGCCCAGCCCATGATGCCCAGGGCTGCCATCATAATCATCAGACGAACATAGGTGTTCATGCGCAGGGCGTCCATCATGGCGCCGAGAATGATCATGATCGGCATGGAGGGCAGGCAGTAGAAGATATCCACCAGACGCATGATCAGCATGTCGACCCAGCCGCCGTAGTAGCCCGCCAGGCCGCCCATAACGATGCCGAGGAAGCACTCCAAAAACACGACCACGAAGCCGACCATCAAGGAGATGCGGCCGCCGTACATCACGCGCGCCAGCACATCGAAGCCGTCGCCGTCCGTGCCGAGGACATGCTTGGCGGAGGGGGCGGAGAACATATCGATCACATAGATGATCTGGTCGGCGTTGATGACGTATTCGCCGGTCTCACGCTTGGTGATGGTCAATTCGCTCTCGCTGTAGAGCAGGTTTCCTTCCTCGTCGTAGAGATACTCGCCGTTGGCGCCCTGCTGAGGCAGGTTATAGGTCAGAGAGCTGGTCTTCGCTCCGGTTTTTTCCATCTCCGCGATGTGCTCGGCGATGGCCTTCTTCAGATCATAGGCCATGGAATCCTCGCCTGTGTAGCGGCGGACGGAGAAGGGAGTAAACTCCGCATATTCCTTGCCCTCCGCGTCGCGGACGATGAGCATGCCGTCCTCATCGGCGATGCTGAAGTCCTGCCCGTCGGCGGAGAAGCTGCCGCCGCTGCGGATCGCGAGCAGCGCGCCGACACGGAAATCGTTGGAGATCGTCGTGCCGAGCGTGAAGGTATCCACCATCAGGCGGGAGTACACCATGGCGGGCTCCACGCTGCCCTGACGATAAACCTCATAAAGTCCGCCGTCCTGCCGGAGGACATAGGTCTCGCCCTCAAAGGCAAAGGCATCGCTGCTGCCGAGAGCAGCCTTCAAGGCGGCCTCGAACTCCTCACCCAGCTCCTCGCCGGTGTAGCTCAGGCCGTCCATCTGGGCGGTAATATCATAGCTCTTGCCGCCGCCCTTGGTGAAGGTGTACTCGACACCCTCAAGCGTAACGGTGCCGCCCTTGCCCTTGATGGCTGCGGCGGCCTCCGCCAGGCCCTCGACCTTGGCGCCGCTGAAGCTGATGCTCTTGGTGATGGAGTCATAAACGCCGACCTTGACGGTGCCGGCGCCGGTGATACAGACCCGCTCCAGCTCCACCGCGGAGAGCGTGTAAACATCCTCCGCAAGCTTGCTGATCTCGTAATTGCTCTTTTCGCCGAACACGAGCATGCTGTCCTGATCGTTTGCGATCATTTTCTTCACGTTGGAGTTGATCGCGTTGGCAACCGGGCGCTCGACCTCTATGCCGTCGTCGATGACATAGCCGTTGTAGGCGGTGTTTTCCTTGGCCATGCCGTAGTTGACGTTCTGCTCGTCAAACTTGTAGAAAATCTGCTTCTGGCCGTAGGGGTAGAGCAGGGGGCCAAAGAAGGAAAACACAAACATCGTGATCAGCAGGACGCTGCCGAACACGGCCAGGCGGTTGCGGATAAAGCGCTTGAAGACCTGCCGCCCGGGGGAGAGGACCTTGACACGGGACACATCGTCCAGATGGATCTCGCCGTCTTCCTGTTTCTGCTGCTGAGCGGCCTTGGCCTTCAGCGCGTCATAAAGATAAGATTTTGCCATATCGCACCTCCTCAGCTCAAACGCACGCGCGGGTCAACCACCGCATACAGCAGGTCGGAGATCAGGTTGCCCAGCAGGGTGAGGATGGAGATAAAGGCGAGATAGAACATGATAAAGGGGATATCCGCCTGGGTCATGGAGGTGTAGGAAGCATAGCCGATTCCGCGGATGGAAAACAGCGTCTCTGTGATCAGGGCACCGGAAAACAGGCCGGGAAGGCTGCCGCCGAGAACGGTGACCAGGGGGATCAGCGTATTGCGGAAGGCGTGGTAATTGATAACCTTCTTCTCGGGCACGCCCTTGGCGCGCGCGGTACGAATGTAATCGGAATTGAGCACTTCCAGCATATTGGTACGGGTGTAACGCATCAGGCCGCCGATGCTGATGATGATGATCGTGATCGACGGGAGCACAAAATGTTTGGCTACATCCAGGAATTTTCCGAAGTCAGAGAGATTGATATAATTTCTGCCCTGCATGCCGGACAGGTCGAACCAGCCCAGCTTCACGGAGAAAATGTACTTCAGAAGCGTCGCCAGGAAGAAGGTGGGCATCGAGATACAGACCATGGCGACTACCGTGGTGAAATAGTCTGTAAAGCTGTACTGCTTTTTGGCAGCGGCAATGCCGAGGGGGATGGCAATGATGATCTCAAAAACGAAAGAGACCAGGCCCAGAATGAAGCTATACCAGACAGTATTGTGGAACTCCGTCGTAACGGGAACGGTCCAGGCCCAGCTGTCACCCCATTCGCCCTTCACGGCATGTCCCAGCCACACGAAATAACCCTGAACCACGCCCTTGTCCATACCATACTGCGCATTCAGGTCCGCCAGCCACTCCGCATAGCTCTTTGTGGCGCCGGGACGGGAAGCAAGCTCCCTCGCCTTAGTCTCAACATAGCCCATGGGCATGTTGTACATCAGCACATAGATAATGAACATCACGAAGAACAGAATCAAAACGCTGTACAGCAAACGTTTGGTTGTGTACTTCAGCATATCGTTTCACTACTTTCTTTGATTTTAAACGGGGAAAAACAGATTACAAATACCGACAGCACGGAAGGGAGGATTCCTCCCTTCCGTGCCGGGATAGTTGCTAAATACCCAGTGATCCGGGCGAGGCGGGCTTACTTGACAGCCAGCGTCTCGACCTCGGCGTACCAGCCCCAGTACGGGGTCATGTCGCCGGGCAGGGTGTCGGTATCAACGCGGACAGAGGACGCAACGGTGCAGTCCTTGCGCTGGTACAGAGGCAGCTCGCAGCCCCAGTCCATGATGATCTCCATGGCGTCCTTGTACACGCTCTTGCGGTACTCGGTGTCGGCGCTGGAGCGGCCGGCAGCGATCAGCTCGTCCAGAGCGGCGTCATCGACGGAGTAGTGGTTGGAGTTGGTGCCGTTGCCGTGGGCATTGGCGCTGGAGTAAACCTGGGTCATGTCGGGGTCGACGGTGGACTGCCAGGCGGCGGCCCACATCATGGCGGTGTTGGACTCCAGAGCGTTGTTCCACACGCTGGTGCCAACGTCATTCACCTGCAGGGTGATGCCCAGATCCGCAAGGACCTCGGAAGCGGCAACAGCCACACCGTAGGCGGGGTGATCCTGCTGGCCCTGGCCGGGGATCATGACCTCGTAGGTCTCGGCCACGTCGGTGAACTTACCGGCCTCTTCGTCGAAGGTAAAGCCGGCGGCCTTGAAGTAGCCGATGGCGGCTTCCTTCGCAGCGGCGTACTTATCCTCCTGGCTCATGGAGGCGTCGTAGATGGGATTGCCGTCAACGTCGACGGAGTAAGCGGTCTTGTAGCCCTCGTCAGCCGGCTTGGGGGCGGCCCAGGAGGTGTTGGAGATCGGGTACTGGATGACAGCGGCGCGGTCGCCGTAGTAGGAGTTGATCACGGTGTCGCGGTAGACGGAGAACAGGGTCATGAAGCCCTTGCGCAGCGCCTTGGAGGCGTCGGAGCTCGGATCGTTGTCCATGTTGACAAGGTCGGCGTTGATGCCGAGGTAGCCGTAGCCGCGGTAGTCGACCAGGACGGTGGTCAGGGTGTCGCCCACCAGCTCGCCGTTGGAGTTGGCGTCCTTGATAGCCAAGACAGCCGCGTCGTTGATGGAGGGCTGAGCCAGGTCGTAGGTGCCGGTCACGATGCCGGGGATGTAGTCAGAGTCAACGGACTCCTGCAGGAGCAGGATCTCGGTGACGGGCTTGCCCTTATAGTAGTTCTCATTGGCGCGCAGCGTCACAACGCCGTTGGCGTAGTTGTCGAACACATAGGGGCCGCAGCCGAGGGGCTGGGTGTTCTTGGCCTTGACGCCAGACAGATCGCCCTTGGTAAAGCCGAAGCTGTTGTTGTCGTAATCATACAGGGAAGCGTCGCCGTAGTAGTGCAGAGGAGCCACGGTGAAGCTCATGTTGTAGATCGCGGTGGCGTCGAACTTGGTCATGTGGATGCTCATGCTGTAGTCGCCGGTACGGGTCAGACCGGAAACGTTGGCAGCACCGTCACCGGTGGAGACACCGGCCTGGTACTCGGCGCCCAGGTTGGCCAGGGTCAGGCCCAGACGGGTGGAGCCGGCGGACTCGGTCTCTTCAGCTTCCTCGACGGTGTCATAGGCAGCGACGATCGCGTCCCAGAAATCAGCGGCGGTGGCGTCTTCAGCCAGCTCGAAGCCCCAGTTGGCAGCGCAGGCGGCGACAGAGTCGTCGGCGGCGTTGTAGCCGTTGGAGATGCAGTAGTCAACGATCTCCTGCGCAAAGGCGGCGCCGGCTTCGTTGTTGTAGTAATCCCAGAAGGTATTGTACTGCTCTTCGGTGTACAGGTCGTTGGCCTCGTAGCCGGCGTCACCGGCGGCGAAGATCACGTTGCCGCGGGCTTCCATACCGCTGCGGTACTCTTCCATGCCCTCGATGGGGAGAGCGTAGATGGTGGAGGAGCCGTCATAGGTCGGGTCGACCAGCACGTAGAAGGTAAAGATCACGTCGTCGATGGTGGCGGGCTCGCCGTCAGAGAAGACGATGTCATCACGCATGGTGAGGTTGTAATCGACCGTGCCGTCGTCGTTCTGAACGACCTCGACATCGGCCATGCCGTCGTAATGGTAGTTGGTGCCGTTGTAGTCCACATCTTCACCGGCAATGCCGTTCTCGATCACGGCGCCGCCGCGGTCAGCGGCAAGCAGGCCGGCCTGGGTCAGGTCAACAACTTCCATGTCATACGCGGTGGTGGCAAAGAAGGGGCTGAACTTCTGGCCGAAGGTAGACGTTGCATAAACCAGAGTGTTGTTTTCGCTGGCAGGCTCTTCCGCGGCCTCCGCGGCGGGTTCTTCAGCGGCGGGCTCTTCAGCGACAGGTTCTTCCGCAGCGGGCTCAGACTCAGTGGCGGCAGCTTCTTCGGCTTCCGTGGAAGCGGCGGGAGCAGCAGACTCGCCGCAGGCGGCGAGAGCGAATACCATCACAAGAGCCAGAACGAGAGCGAGAAGCTTCTTGAGGTTGCTCATGTTTTTCATTGTCCTCCTAAAATTATTTTATTAAACGCCGAACGGCGCATAATAAGCGGTTTATTGGGGCCGGGCCTCCAGGTCTCTCCCCTGTCTCTTCGCGAGCACGGCGCAGACCAGGCACAGCAGATTCCCGCCGAGGAACAGCCAGTCCCCCGGCAAGGCGGCGTTTCGCGCAATGAACAGCGAGCAAAGCCCGCCGATCAGTGCGGCCGCGGACAGCACGGCCGTAAAAACGCACGAGGCCGGAAAACGGAGATTGAGCCGGTCCGCATCCCGATGGGTGAAGCCCTTCTTCACCCGCAACGCGGTCAGCACGGCGGAGCTCATAAACCAGAGTGGCAGCGCCGCAAAGGCACAGGGGAGGGCGACATACAGGCTGCGCATGGCGGCGCTCTCCAAAAGCAGAGCGGCAAAAAAGCCGAGCCAGGCGCCGACACAGCAGACCGCAGCCTTCCGTCCGGCACGGGCGGCGCGTTTTTCCCCTGCGGCAAGGACGTACAGCGCGCCGATGTACTCGGCGGAGCTGTGAATCCGCCCCTTCTCATCCACCGACTCCTGGATCCGGTAGTCGCCGGAGTAGCGGTCAATTGCCATCAAAAATCCTCACAGCGGCACGCGGCCCGGGCTTGGAAGAAAAGCGGGAAGCAATTTTCATCGGTTTTCTCCTGTCAGAGATGCGCTTGGAAACGGCGCATAAGCCGGGAGAGATCCGCGCCGCTTCCCTTCTCCCTTCGGTAGATTTGTAACATCTCACAAAAGGAGCTGGAAAAAACTGTGCATTATTTCCGGTTAACTCTGATATCGTAGCATTCATATTATCATAGTGCAGCGGAAAGTGCAAGACCCCTTAGCAGACTAAATCGAAAAACTGTCAATTCTGCGAATTTGGGCCGCAGGGACCCGGTGTTTTTTGTAAATCCGACGAAGGCAGGGGGGGCTTGCCCCCCTGCCCCTGCGGATCGTTTCCTGCGCTGAGCTTACGGTGCCAGGATCTCCTTGAGCGTCAAATCCCGGCCGGTAAGCGGAACGAGCTTGTTTCCCCGGCATTTCGGGCATTTCAGATCGTTCAGATCCGCCGTGAACTCCTCGCCGCAGTCCATGCACTGGGCCGTGCCGGCCAGCTCCTCGATCACGAACTCCGTATTCTCCAGCTCGGTGCCGTCGGCGACGGCGACCCAGCAGTCGGCCAGGAAATTCGGCATGACGCCGCTGAGGGACCCCACCTCCACGGTGATGCGGCTGATCTCGGTCAGCTCCTCGTCCTTCATGATGCCGCGCACCATTTTGAGCATGGCATCGCATATTCCCAGCTCGTGCATTACTTCGTAACCGCCCGCTTGATGATGTTGCCGGTCTTCTTTACGAGGCCGGCCGCAGCCTTGATGGGCATGGTCTCGAAGGTGCCGGCGTGCCAGTCGCGGACCTTCTTGAGGTGGATCGCGTCAAACTTGCAGCGGGTGGTGCAGATGCCGCAGCCGATGCAGAGGTAGGGGTCGACCTTGGTAGCGCCGCAGCCCAGGCAGCGGGCGCACTCCTTGCGCACCTGCTCCTCGGTAAAGGTGACGCGGGCGTCGGAGAAGGTCTTGGCCTTCTCGGCGTTGTAGCCGCGGACCTGACGGTGCTCCTTGTCGAAGCCGCCCATCTCCAGCTGGACATGCTCCTTGTCCAATGCGCGGTAGACGCGGCGGTCACGGCCCATGGTCAGGGTCTGGCCGGGGTGAACATAGCGGTGCAGGGAGATGGCAGCCTCCTTGCCGGCCGCGATGGCGTTGATGGCAAAGCTGGGGCCGGTGTACACATCGCCGCCCACGAAGATGTCGCTCTCGGCGGTCTGATAGGTCAGGGAGTCGGCCTCGATGTTGCCCTTCTTGCCGATGACGGCAGCGCCCAGATCCAGAGATCCGACGTCGATCTTCTGGCCGATGGCGCCGATGACGGAATCGACAGCCAGGGTCTCGAATCTGCCGGTGCCCACGGGCTTGCGGCGTCCCTTCTCGTCGGGCTCGCCCAGCTCCATGATCTCCACCTTCAATCCGCAGACCTTGCCGTCCTCGCCCAGGATCTCCACGGGGGCATTGAGGAAGCGGAACTGCACGCCCTCTTCCATGGCCTCGGCGGCCTCCTCGGGATCGGCGGGCATCTCGGCCTGGGAACGGCGATAAATAATATAAGTATTCTCGGCGCCGAGGCGGACGGCCGTGCGGCACACGTCCATGGCCACGTTGCCGGCGCCGATGACGGCGCAGCTCTTGCCGACGACGGGCTTATTGCCCAGATTCACTTCACGCAGGAAGTCCACACCGCCGTACACGCCCTCCAGCTCTTCGCCGGGGATGCGCAGCGGGGAGGATTTCTGGGCGCCGATGGCCACGTAGAAGCCCTTGTAGCCCTCTTCGCGCAGCTGCTGGATGGTCACGTCCTTACCGACCTCCACGCCGCACTTGAACTCCACACCCATGGCGCGGATCACGTCGATCTCGGCGTTGAGCACGTCCTTCTCCAGGCGGAAGTTGGGGATGCCCATGCTGAGCATGCCGCCGGGGGCAGGATTGCGGTCGAACACGGTGACGGGGTAGCCCTTCTTCGCCAGGTAGTAGGCGCAGCTCAGGCCGGCAGGGCCGGCGCCGATGATGGCGATCTTCTCGGTGTAGGGTCTGCCGATCTGGTTGACCATCTTGGGGATGCGGCGCTTCTCCGCGTTCAGGTCGTGGTCGGCGATGAAACGCTTGACCTCGTCGATGGCGACGGCCTCATCCACGCCGCCGCGGGTGCATTCCTGCTCGCACTTCTTGTTGCAGATACGGCCGCAGACGGCGGGCAGGGGGTTCTCGGTGCGGATCAGATCCAGCGCGTCCTCATAGCGGCCCTGGGCAGCCAGCTTCAGATAACCCTGGACGGGGATGTGGGCCGGGCATGCCACCTTGCAGGGGGCGGTGCCGGAGGGCAGCACGTCCTCGCGGTTCTCGCGGTAGTCGGGGTTCCAGACCTCTTTGGAGACGATATGGTCGGAGAGCTTGACATAGCTGGAGGGGGCGATGTTCACGGTGGTGCAGAGCTTCTGACCCAGCTTCAGGGCGTTGGCGGGACATACCTCCACGCACTGGGCGCAGGCCACGCACTTGGCCTCGTCCACTTCCGCCTGGAAGTTGGAGCGGATGGCGTCGCGGGCGCCGAACATCAGGCCCACGCGCAGGCCGAAACAGGCGCAGGCGCAGCAGTTGCAGATGGCGGCGCTCTCGCCGGCCTCTTCGATGTTGGGGATGTCGTGCATCAGGCCGTTTTCCTCGGCGCGGGCAATGATCTCCAGCGCCTCCTCGCGGGTGATCTGACGGGCGCGGCCGGTGCGGATGTAATGCTCCGCGCCTTTGCCCATCTGTACGCACATCTCCTCGGCCAGGTGGCCGCAGCCGTCATTGATGGAGCTGCGGGAGGCGCGGCAGGAGCAGGGAGAGACGCAGAAGGTGTCATACTTATTGAGATAGTAGCTGAGCTTCTCGTAGTCGCTGACGCCGGGAAGATCCTTGATGGCGGATTCCACGGGCACCACGCGCATCAGACCGTAGCCGTTGGGGATCAGCGGGGACATGGTCTTCATGCGGATGCGGGTGTACTCCTCGAAGGCGCGGCCCACCTCGGGGTGGGTGTCCAGCAGTTCCTGATTGTTGACCAGCATCTCCATGATGCCGGGGGCGAAGATCTGCATGAAGTACTCGTCCACGCCCTTTTCCTTGTTGTAGGTGCAGCGGAAAACACCGATCCAGGCCAGGTGCTTGGCGATTTTTTCCACTTCCTCCACGGGCTTGCCGACCTTCTTGGCCAGCCATTCTGCGGTGCGGACCTTGCGCAGGCCGGCGGCGATGGCTACATCGGCCTCTTCATCGGTGACGATGCTGGCCAGGCTGTAGTACTCCGGGGCGTTCTCGTCGATCTTGTTCACGACGCCGGTGAGACCGCCGACGACCTGACACAGCTTGACGATTTTCGGTCTGAGTTCTGCCATTCGTTCTCTCTCCTTATTAACAGATAAAAAATGGGGTGTTTCTTCTCTCGGTTTGCAGCGCGCAAACATACAGCGTAAGTATAACGCATCCTGTATGTTTTTGCAAGGAAAGAAAAAAATGCTTTCTTCCGGAAAAAAAACTGGTACTTAAGGTTCCTCTAAGTTTGGCGCGCTATGATAGGGCCACAACGAAGGAAGGAGGACACAGAAATGGATAAC
>CAMKAP010000037.1 GCA_946410505.1 uncultured Clostridia bacterium | reverse complement strand
AAGCTGCGCGGCGAAAAGCTCTTTCGCTTTTCGCCATCCTATAATCATTATACTGATGCCCGATAGAAAAGAGACAAGGATTTGCGAGGTAAAATTGCGCCAGACAAGGCGGGCTGCGCAGAGCATAATGGAGATATATGGTCAAGGAGCCCAACGCAGGCTTTCACAATTCCGGCCGCAAAGATTGTCTTGTTTTTATTGGGTATCAGTATTATTACCAGTCGGTGATCAGTTCGCAGTCCGGCAGCGCCTCACGGAAAGCATCCAGCTGCTCTTTGGTGAGCGGATTTCCGCCCACTTTCAGCACCCGCAGACCCTTCAGATGCTGCAGCGACTGGATGGAGCTGATGTTGTTCGAGGTCAGGTCGATGACCTCCACCGCAGACAGCGCGCCGAGGGAACTGATATCCTCGATTTCATTGTAGCTCAGGTTCAGCTCCCGCAGCGTAAGCCTGCTGGGACAGTATTCCAGCCGGAACACGCTCGTGAGCTGGTTCTGGCTCAGGTTCAGGGTCTCCAGGCTGTCCAGCTTGTCGATTTCCCCCAGATCCGTCAGATTCTGTCCGCTCAGATTCAGCTCTGTCAGGTTGCTCGGATAGGTTTTGTCACCGATCTGTGCCGAATACACCAGATCGGAGTGGATGATCGTACAGGACGGGATCATGGACTTGAGATAGCTGACCGCCTCATTGCTCAGGCCCTCGTTCTCCTCCAGCGCAAGGCCCCTGAGCATGTTCAGTCCCTCGAGATACTGCAGGTCCATGTCCACGATGCCGGTGTTTTTCAGCTTCAGGCTCTGCAGATTGCTCAGCTTTTCCAGGCCGGAGAAATCCGTCAGCGGATTGTCGGACAGATCCAGCGCGGTGAGCGCGGTCATGGTGCCCAGCGCAGCCGTATCGGTGAGCTGATTGCCCGCGGCGTTGAGGCTGCGCAGACGGCTCAGCCCCATGAGCGGGCGCAGGTCGCTCAGTTCGTTGTTGGACAGGTCCACCAGCTCCAGACCGGGGATGTTCATCAATGCCTGCAGATCCGAGATCTGATTGCCGCCCAGCTTGAGCCAGCGCAGCTGCTTGCAGGCGCTCAGGGCGGAGATGTCCCGGATCTCCCGGTTGGAGAGGTCCAGCTGGCTCACGTCGGAGCGGAAGGTCACGCCGCCGAGGCTGATGTCCCCCACCTCGCCCTGCTCCAGATCGCTGTAGATCGCGCAGGCGGGCAGCGCCTGGGACAGCTCCGTAAGCTGATCCCTGGTAATGGCCACATCCCGCAGAGAAAGCATGTTCAGATTCTTCAGCCCGTACAGGGGCGACAGGTCTGCGATGGGGTTGCCGTCCAGATAGAGGCTGCGCAGCTCGCTGAGTTCTGCGAGGGCGGACACATCGGAAATGCGGTTGCCGCTCAGGTTCAGAATGTCCAGGCCGCCCAGGCGGGCCAGCGCCGAAATATCCTGCAGCCGGTTATCCATCAGGGAGAGATTGTCCAGCGCGTAGAGCTGGCAGATCTCCTCCAGATCGCTGTCCTGCAGGTTCCTGTCGTCCAGCACCAGGGCCGTGGTCGTCTCCGACATGCGCACACCCAGCACCGCGACGCCCTGCGCGTCGTTCAGCGCAGTGCGCTGCTGGTCGATGCGGGCAATGCGGCCGGAGACCGCCTCATGGGTCAGGTCCATGCCGCGCAGCAGCTCCAGCGCCTTATCCAGATTGCCCTGCTGCTCATAGCAGTCGGCCATCAGGAGCAGGCACTCCTCCGTCTCCCGCTCCGCCGCAGCCTTGCGCAGCGCGCGCAGAGCGCTGTCATAGTCCCCGGCGCGGCGGCTCTCCTCCGCCAGCGTCATATTCTCCGCATAGAGATCCTTCCGCGTATACCGGATCTGCACCGCCGCCAGCACCGCCAGCAGCAGCACCGCCGTCACCGTGCCGATCAGGAAAAGGCTGCGTTTTCGTTTTTCACGCGGCGAAAGCTGCCGCCTCGCCGGTCGGCTCCGTTTCACCGCATGGCGCGGTCCGGTCCGGCTTCTGCCGGCCGCATGGGCGCCGGTGCGTGTGATTCTGTTCATACTCACTCTCCGCGCGCAGGCAGAAGCCGGCATGACGGCCGTCGCCGCGCGTTTGTTATCGTTCTGGGAAAAAGCTGCTCATACCGGTGTATCCGTACTGTCCGCAGGAGGGGCCTCCTCCAGAACGGGGACAGGCTGCTCCTTCTGGGCGGCGGGCTTTTCCTCGCTCCGGGCAGCGCTCTCCTGGCTCTGCTCCGGTTCCTTGTCCTGACCGCGGCCGGGTTTCGGCTCCTTCACCAGTTTTTTCATGGCAAGGGAGGCAAACAGCAGCGAGAGCATGATGGCCAGCACGCTCATCTCCTGCATGCCGGCGGTAAAGGTGACGGGGTTCACGGTATCGCGCAGGCGGGCGATGTCCTCCACGCCCACATGGTAGCAGAAGGGCAGCAGGAACAGCGGGACCAGCAGCCACTTGGTGCGGATCAGCGTAAACACCGTGCCGCAGTAGACGATGGCCACCACCGCGTACAGCAGCAGGCACAGGAGCATCTGGGTGGTGTTTTCAAAGGTCAGCGCCTTGAGCACAAAGAAGGCCACGCCGCCCAGCACGGGCAGGAAGGTGGTCCAGAGGGCGTGCTTTCCCAGAAGGGCCAGCAGCAGGATAAAGAGCAGGCCGCTCACGATGGGCAGGATGATCTGGGTGAGGAGGAAATAGCGGTCGTTCCAGAGGCCCCAGCAGCCGATCACCCGAAACACAATGGCCAGCGCCATGAAAATCAGGGACGCCTCGGTCCAGAAGCCGGAGCGCTCCACATAAAACTTGATCCTTGTCTCTTTCATTTTGTATTCCGCCTTTCTTCAAAACGTCCGAAACTAATTTAGTATACCATGCCCCAGGGTATTATGCAAGAAGCGGAAGCCGCGCAAATGCCGCCGCTTTCTGAAATAATCACGGTGTGCTCCCTCTCGTCTTGATGCATCGGCTCTAAGCTGCTATACTGTGAAAGAACACTGTGCGGAGGATATTTTGATGAACCGGAAGAAAAAAGCGAACCTGGGCGGGTTTATGATGATTCTGCTCTATATGCTGGTGGGCGGCGTCTGCGGTCTTATGATCATGCATTATATGGACGGCGCGGCCAACAGCGGCCCCGGCGACTCTCTTCTCCGTTTCGCGCTGCTGCTGGCGGGGATGTATCTGATCATGCTGCTGCAGATCATCCTGCACGAGGGCGGGCATCTGATCTTCGGCCTGCTCTCGGGCTACGGCTTTTCCTCCTTCCGGGTGGGGAGCCTGATGCTGCAGAAGACGGAAGCGGGGCTGCGCTTTCGCCGTCTTTCCCTGGCCGGCACCGGCGGGCAGTGCCTGATGACACCGCCGGAACTGAAAAACGGGACCATGCCCTTCTTGCTTTACAATCTGGGCGGCGTGCTGATGAATCTTGTGTCGGCGCTGCTGTTCTGGCTCTGCTCCCTGCTCTGCCCGGAAACGGCGGCAGCCCTCCTGCTGCGGATGGGCGCTGTGATCGGCCTGGCCTTCGCCCTGGCAAACGGCCTCCCCCTGCATCTGTCGGAGGTGGACAACGACGGAGCCAACATCGTCTCCATGAAGCGCTCCCCCGAGGCCGTACAGGCTTTCTGGGTGCAGCTGAAGGTCAACGAGCTAGCATCCCGGGGCGTCCGCCTGCGGGATATGCCGGAGGAATGGTTCGCGCTCCCGGACGCAGCAGCGCTGCAAAACGGCATTGCCGCCTCTGTTGCCGTGATGCGGGAAAATCGCCTCTGCGACATGCTGCGCATCGAGGAAGCCGACGCGGCCGCCCGGGATCTGCTCTCAGGCGGGGCAAGACTGCAGGGCGTGTACCGGAGTCTGCTCACGTGCGACAGAATCTATTTCTCGCTGCTGGGCGGAGAGGAGCCGTCAGACCTGCTTACAAAGGAGCAGCGGCAGTTTATGAAGAGCATGAAAGCCTTCCCCTCCGTGCTGCGCACGGAATACGCCCTGGCCCTGGAAAACGGCGATCGGGATAAGGCCGGAAAGCTCCGCGCCGCCTTTGAAAAAATGGCCCGCAGCTACCCCAACCCCTCGGACATTGAGAGCGAGCGGGAGCTGATGGCCCTGGCCGACGAAACGATCGAGAAAAAGGAATAAGCCAGACAAACGCCCCGGGCAGATGCCCGGGGCGCCCGCTTTATTTCTGCTTCAGTCGTTCAGGTTCAGCATATAATTGCCGTTCTCACCCAGTACGGTGGTGGGCAGCTCGCCGTTCCACTGCTTGATCCAGTAGTAGTCGATAAGCCCGTCGGTGAGGGATTCGGAGATGCGCTTGTTCATCTCGGCCTCTTTCTCGCCGGCATAGAGCGCGGCCTCGGCCTGCACCTTGACCACTTCCAGCTCGGCATTGGCGGCGATGACCGCCTTTTCGGCCTCGGCGTTGGCGGCGATCACGGCGCGCTTGGCGGTGGCTTCCTCCTCCATGGTCTTCTGGGCCTGCTCGGTCTCGGCGGTCAGCTTGTTCTGGGCAGCCACCTGCTTGGCCTCGACGGCGGTGGTGAAGGCGTCGGTGAAGTCGATGTCCTCGATGGCGATGGAGACGATGGTGATGCCGTAGCGGCGCATGTCCGCGGCGGTGCTCTCGGCGATCATGTCGGACAGGTCGTTGCGCTTTGCGATCAGGTTCTCGGCGGAGTAGCGGGAGAAGACCGCCTTGGTATTCTCCAGAATGCGCGGGTACATGACGTTCTCATAGTAGTGGATGCCCACCGTGCGGTAGAGCTCCTGGGCAGTCTCCTGGTCGATGCAGTAGTTGACGGAGATCTGCAGATTCACCTGCTGGATGTCGCTGGAGAAGGCCTCGGTGCTGATCTGCACCTTCTGGGTGCGGTTATCCATCTTCACGACCTCCTGCCAGGGCAGGATCAGGTGCGCGCCGGCACTGATGGTGCGCTCTTCCACCCGGCCGAAAGTGGTGAGGATGCCGGTATAACCGGTGGGTACCACGGTCACGCAGCTGAGCGCCACGGCGATGAGCAGCACAATGAGCGCCAGAAGCTGCGCCGGGCGGGTGCGCCAGACACGGCGGATCACGGTCTGGCCTTTTTCATTGACGATGGACTTTCCCTGAAAGCCCAGAGCGACGAACAGAGCGGCGGAAACAATCAAACCCAAAAACAAAGCAAACATTCAAATAACCTCCTTTGCTTACTTCCTGGCAGTATGACGCCGGCAGTGAAAAAAAGTTCACCCTCTTCCCCGGGGAAAAGGGTGATGATATATGAGAAAACGTAATGGAATCGGCAGGCTCAGACCACCTGGAACAGATAGAACTTCAGGTAATCCGTCTCCGGTACGTTCCAGAGAATGGGATGGTCCGGGGCCTGCTGCCGCGCCTCGATCTGCCGCAGCTCCACCCCAGCGTCCTTCGCCGCCTCACGCAGCATTTTGCGGAAAAGCCCGTCCTCCATGAAATGGCTGCAGGAGGCGGTGGCAAAGTAGCCGCCGCGGGGCAGCAGCTTCAGCGCCCGGTAGTTGATCTCCTTGTAGCCCCGCTCCGCGCTGCCGACGGTCCTGCGGGACTTGGTGAAGGCCGGCGGGTCGAGAATGATGAAGTCGTAGGGTGCGCCGCCCTGCTTCTCCAGGGCGGGCAGCAGATCGAACACATCGGCGACCTGAAAATCCATACGCTCCGCCAGGCCGTTGCGCTCGGCGTTCTTTTGCGCCATCCCGATCGCGGAGGCGGACACGTCCACTGCCGTCACATGCGCAGCGCCCCCCTTGGCGGCATTGAGGGCAAAGGAGCCGGTGTGCGTAAAGCAGTCCAGCACCCGGCGGCCCTTTGCGAGCTTCGCCACCGCCAGACGGTTATACTTCTGGTCCAGGAAGAAGCCGGTCTTCTGGCCGTTCTCCACGTCCACGGCGTAATAGATCCCGTTTTCGCAGATCTCCGTCACCGGGCTTTCGGGCACAGGCAGGCCGGGCAGCACAAACCAGCCCTTCCCCTGCTCAAGCCCCTCCAGGCCGCGGATGGCCACGTCGTTTCGCTCGAAGAGGCCCCGGATCTCCTGTCCGTCTTCCCGCAGCATCTCCACCAAGGCTGGAAACAGCGTGGACTTAATGTTCTCCATCCCCACCGACAGGGTTTGTGTTACCAAAAGATCGTGAAATTTATCCACCGTCAGGCCGGGGAAGCCGTCGGCCTCACCAAAGATCACCCGGCAGCAGTCCAGATCGCCGCCCATGACCGTCTTGCGGTAGTCCCAGGCGTAGCGCAGGCGGCGGCGCCAGAAAGCCTCGTCAAAGCGGTCGTTGGCATTGCGGGAGAGCAGGCGCAGGCGGATCTTGCTCTCCCTGCTCAGAAAGCCGGTGCCCAGGTAGCGGCCCTTTTCGCTGACGGCGTCCGCAAGGCCGCCGTTTTCGCAGTCCTCCTCCGCCCTTACGTCGCTGGCATAGACCCAGGGGTGCCCCTCGCCCACCCAGCGGGCGCCCTTCTCGGTAACGGTGATTTTCGGAAACGCTCTCTCAGCTTTCATAACGATCCCCTCAAATAAAGATAAAGAATTGTATCATACTGTCCGGAGAAATTCAACGACGCAGGCGCCGCTTCTCTTGCTTTTCTCCTTGTCGCGTGCTATTTTTATTGTATTCTGTAAAGGAGTTTTTCCTATGGCGACCTTTGACGACTTTATGAAGCTGGACATCCGCGTGGGCACCGTTGTGTCCGCGAAGCCCTTTGAAAAGGCCCGCAAGCCCGCCTACCAGCTGGAGGTGGATTTCGGCGAGGAGCTGGGCGTGAAGCGCTCCTCCGCCCAGATCACGCAGCAGTATACCCCCGAGGAGCTGCTCGGCAAGCAGGTGCTGGCGGTGGTGAACTTCCCGCCCCGGCAGATCGCAAACTTCTTCTCCGAGGTGCTGGTGCTCGGCACATACAGCGAGGGCGGCGTGGTGCTCATCACACCGGACAAGCGCGTAAAAAACGGGGACAGGCTGGGATAACACAGGAGACAGACATGATCATCAACGAGAACACCAAACTTACGGATATTCTGGCGGCATATCCCTGGCTGCTGGACGAGCTTGCACGCACGGAGCCGCGGGCAAAGCCCTTTCTGGCCATGATGAACACGCCGCTGGCGAAGACCGCGCTGAAAAAGGCCACCGTGGCTGACGCCGCCAAGTATCTCAAGCGGCCGGCAGGCAGACTGCTCGCCCGGCTGGAGGCTGTGATCCGCAATTACGAAAGCCGCCGCTGAAGCGCCGCGGCCGGAGGTTTGAGAGAGATGGACAAATATCAGCTCAAACAGTATATGCACGAGAGCCCCGACGCCAAGCTCAAGGATCTGGTGATGAAGCTCCTTTATGACGAGATCCTGAGTCTTCGCATCGCGCCGGGCAGCAAGCTCAACGTAAACCAGATCGCCTCCTCCCTGGGCATCTCCCGCACGCCCGTGGCCGAGGCAGTGGCCAGTCTCTCGGAGGTCGGCTTCGTGGTGAGCCACCCCGGTCAGCCCGGCAGCTTTGTGCTGGACCTGAGCCTGACCGATATGATCGACCTCTATCAGGTGCGCGACGCGGTGGAGAGCACCGCCGCGGCCCTCTGCGCCTGCCGGGCAAACGACCAGGTGGTCCGGGAGCTGAGCCTGCTGGCCGAGGCCTTCAAGGAGAGCGTGGATCGCCGGGACATCCGCGGAATGAAGGACACGGACATGCCCTTCCACCGGCTCATCATCGACTCCTGCGCAAACCCCTATGTGGTGCAAAGCTATGAGCAGATCCTGCCGAGGCTCACCATGTACCAGGCCTCCATGCTGGAATTTATCGCCCAGGAGGACAACAGCGCAAACCCCTGGATGACCAGCGTGAAATACAACCACATCTCCGTGGTTTCCGCTATCCGGATGCGCATGCCGGAGCTGGCGCGCCAGACCATGGCGGACCATGTGAATGCGAGCCTGAGCTTCACAAGCCTGTCCGGCGACGGAGTGGACCCCTTCCGCGCCATCCGAAAAGCATAAGAAAAGCCCATCGGGAACACCCGATGGGTTTTTCTTATGGATGAATCCGGTCAGTCGACCCGCTCATCGCCCCAGAAGAAGAGGGCGACGGTACCCGGCCCCGTGTGGGAGCCGATTGTGGTTCCGACGCTGTTGATCTCCACCCTGCCGTCGAGCTTCGGGAACTTCTGCTCCACCAGATCAGCCACGGCGCGGGCCATGGGCAGGCAGTCCGACATGGAGATGTAGCATTTCCCGTTGTAATCGTGGCCGCCGCGGGCGTGCTCCTCCATTCTTTTGACGCACTCGGAGATCACCTTTTTCTTCGTGCGGATCTTATAGCGCGGGATGAGGCGCCCCAGATTGTCCATATTCAGCAGCGGGCAGATCTCCAGCAGGCCCCCGAAGATCGCCGCGGTTTTGGAGATGCGGCCGCCCTTGACGTAAAAGCTCAGATCCGTGGAGAAGAACCAGTGGTGCAGCTTGAGGCGGTTCTCCTCGATCCAGCGGGCGCATTCCTCCACGCTCAGCCCCTCGTCCCGCCGGTCCGCGGCGCCGTCCATCAGCAGACCGTATCCGGAGGATGCGCCGAGCGAGTCGATGATGAAGATCTTGCGCTCCGGATACCGTTCGCGCGCGATCAATGCGGCGTTCTGCGCAGAATTGATGGTTCCGGAGATGCCGGAGGACAGACAGACATGGATGATGTCCAGGCCCTGCTCCAGGAATTGGGAGAAATGATCCACATATTCGCTGATGCTCACCTGAGAGGTACGGGTATCGGCGCCGGCGGCCATGCGTTTATAAAACTCATCAAAGGGTATGCTCTGACCCAGGTCATCCGGATATTCCACACCGTCGAGGGCGTAGTGAAAGCATACATAGTGGATCTGCCGGGATTCAAAATGCTCTTTGCTCAGATCGGCAGTGGAACAGCAGCTGAGTACATAGCTCATAGTCATCAATCCTTTCTCGGATTTCTTGTCCTCAAGATAGAGCAGACTAACCAAAAATGCAAGCTACTGTGCCGCTTTGCTTCTCTACACTTCCGTCGGCATGAAAAAACCGGGGTAGACGCTTCTCTACCCCGGGGAAAATTCACTCTACGAATCGTAGAATTATACTTTGTCTTCCTCTTTGGCTCTTTTTTTCAGAAATTTCGGCCGCTTTTTGATGTTGCAGCTCAAGAACACCAGCACCTCCGCCAGCACGCAGATCAGGAAGATCTGCCATGGATTGGCTTGGACAAAGAGCAGATACACCATCAGGAAAAGGCTGAATACAAAGAGCGCGATCACATACTGGAGATGGCGCCGCCTGCCGAAGACACAGATCAGCACCAGATAGGTCAGGATGGACACCGGCAGCGCCACCACAAAAATCTGCCATCGGATGATCCCCACAAGCCAGAGCGCCACAAAGGCCGTGAGCGCCAGCGTCCACACGCCAAGAACCGCCACCGCAATGATCATGCTCACGCTGTAGCTGCGTTCCGGCACCTCGTCCGGGTCCGGCGCAGGCTCCCATTTGTCATGGGAGGAGAGCAGCGAATCCACTGTGACGCCGAAGATCTCCGCCATCTGGGTGAGCACGTATGCGTCGGGAATGGCCTCGCCCCGCTCCCACTTGGAGATGGTCTTGTCCGAATAATTGAGCGCTGCGCCGAGCTCCGCCTGGGTAAGCCCCGCGCCGGTGCGCAGCTTGATGATGTTGCTGGCCGTCACCAGCTTCAGTTCCGAAAGTTCCATATAGTCAATCCTGTGCAGCCACAGTGTCCGTTTCTTTCATGCAAATATGCAGGTATTTTACCATGCCTCCCATTTTTTTGCAAGCACGCCTACAGCAGCGGTGCGATGATCTTGAGAATGGCGCCGAGCAGCCGGGTGCTCCATTTCTCATGGCGCAGCGTATCAAAGCTCACCTCGCGGCAGAAGCTCTGAGTCTCCAGAAAGTCCGCCTTGATCTCGGGCAGGCAGCTCACCTTCCGCATCCAAACCGCGCACTCGAAATGATGATACAGGCTTCTGTAGTCAAGATTGATGGTGCCCACCACCGCCTCCCGGTCGTCGCTGATAAAAATCTTCGCATGCACGAAGCCGGGGCGGTACTCATAGATCCTCACGCCGGATTGCAGCAGCGAGGCATAGTGGGTCTTTGCCAGGGCGTAGGCCATCTTCTTATCCGGGATGCCGGGCAGGATCAGCCGCACGTCCACGCCCCTCTCTGCGGCGAATTTCAGCGCCGTCTCCATCTCCCCGTCCAGGATCAGATAGGGCGTCATGATATACACATAGTCCTGCGCCCGGTTGAGAATGTCCATGTAGACCCATTCGCCCACCCGCTCACCGTCCAGCGGGCAATCCGAATAGGGCATGACGAAGCCGGTCTCCGGGAAGTGTTCGGTCGGCACGGAGAGAAACGCCTCCGCCGGCAGCTCCTTCTCCCCCAGATGCCACATGTGCAGAAACATCAGCGTAAAGCTCCGGGCGGCGCCGCCGCGCAGGCAGACCGCCGTATCCTTCCAGTGGCCGAAGCGTTTGATCTCGTTGATGTACTCGTCGGCCAGATTCACGCCGCCCGTGAACGCCACCCGGCCGTCGATGACCAGGATCTTCCGGTGATCCCGATAGTTGTAGTGGGTGGAGACGAAGGGCGTAATAGGCGCGAAGGGGCGGCACTCGATGCCCAGCAGGGAAAGCCGCTTCGGGTAATCCCGCGGCAGCGTGAAAAACTCACAGGTCCCGTCATATATAACTCGGACCGTAACGCCCTCGGATGCCTTGCGGGCCAGGATCTCCAGGATGCGGCCCCACATGAGCCCCTCGTCGATGATGAAAAACTCCAGGAAGATAAAGGACTCCGCCTTCTCCAGCTCCTCCAGCAGCACGGGGAAAAGCTCGTCCCCCAGGGAAAAGTACCGGATCTCCGTCCCGTCATAGACCGGAAAGCGGCCCGTGCGGTTGACGTAGCGGGCAAGGCCCACCACGTCCGGCGCCTCTTTCCGAAAGCGCTCCGCCGTTTCCGGAGCCTGGGGGATGCTGTCGCGCGTCGCCTCCGTCAGCTGGGAAAAGCGGTCTCTCAGCATGCGGTGGCCGATGTCGCTGCGGGTATAGAGATAGAGCATGGCCCCCACGGCGGGAAAGAGCATGATGACCACGATCCAGGTGATCTTGGTGCTGGGGTCGTGACGGCTGTTGAGCAGGTAGAGCGCCATGGCGGCAGAAAAAACGGTGCTCACAGTCAGGAAGTGGGGCAGAAAGCTCCGCAGACGGCCGAAGAGGCCTATGAGCATCGCAAACTCCAGGAGAAGCAGGATCAGGATCAGGCCTGCCCGGCTGAAAACAGCGCGCAGCAAGCCCCGGCGGCCCTTTTTCAGCAGCCGGATGCCTCTTTTGTCCTGATGCGCGTTGCCCATGCCTGCCTCCTTTGGGGCAAATGCCCTACGTGTTATGCGCCTCTGTTCTTCCCGCCGCGAAGCAGCGGGAGGGAAACTATCTATTTAATATACCTGTTTTTAAAATATGCGTCAAGGGAAACCGGCATGCACGTCCCTGCGCTGTTTTCTCAGAGATACTCCGCGTCCTTTGCCGCAAAAACGCCGCCCGGTCGGGCGGCGTTTTTGATTTCTGTTTGGCTTATTCCTCGGGGGAGAAGTCTTCCTTGCCGACGCCGCAGAGCTCGCAGGCAAAATCGTCGGGCAGGTCTTCCCACTTCACGCCGGCCTCGTCCTCATCATAGACCCAGCCGCAGACATTGCAGACATAACGCATGTTCGTATCCTCCTGTAATAAAATGTATTTTGGTGGTATTTCAGCGCATCAGCAGGAGCAGCACCCCCGCCGCGCCGGCCAGGATGCCGACGATCAGATACTCCGGAATGATCGGGCGGTCGGAGCGAGGGCTGTAAGTCATATCACCCCGGACGCGCCGGTACGCATTGAACGGGCTGCCCGCGCTGCTGGCCTTGAAGCCCAGGAAGGTATGCAAAAACTCGAAGCTGTACAGGATATCCACCGCAGCAGCAACCACGAGTCCGTCTGAGATGTGCGCAAGGGAAAACCGCTCGCCCCGCTGCAGAATGCACCACAGGCAAACGACAGCGGCGGCGAGGCACAGCGCAAACAGAAATCTCAGAATACTGAATCTTTTCATGCTGCCTGTCCTTCAAAAATCCTGCGTCCGGCTCGCGCTGACGGGATTACTTGAAGTAGCGCTCCAGCAGGCCCTTGAAAGCCTTGCCATGGCGAGCCTCGTCACGGGCCATTTCATGGATGGTGTCGTGCAGGGCATCCAGATTGTACTTCTTGCTGAGCTTGGCCAGATCGGTCTTGCCGGCGGTGGCGCCGTTCTCGGCGTCGAT
>CAMKAP010000036.1 GCA_946410505.1 uncultured Clostridia bacterium | reverse complement strand
CGGTGCGGTGGTTGAACATGGGAGAGAGGAACTGGTTGATGAGCCAGCCGTGGCCGCCGTGGACCATCAGCATCTCAAAGCCCGCCCGCTTGCAGAGGCCCGCCACATGGCCGTAGGCCGCAACGATCTCGGCGATCATTTCCTTGCTCATGGCCTTGTAGGGCACGCCGTCAGCCCGCACGCCGTCGTCGGCGCTCCACTGGTTCAGGCCGTGCTGCTTGTTTTTGTCGGTCATGTACGTGCCGGCGAACATGCCGGAGTGAGAAAGCTCTGCACTGGGGATGGCGCCGTGGCGGCGGATCGCGTCGGCTGTGTAGGTTGCCTTAGGCAGAGAGTTCAAAATGCTCTCGTCCAGGCGGTAGGCGTGGCTGCCGTCGCTGGGGTGCACCATCAGCTCCGAGATGGTGACCGCCGCGCAGCCGCCCTTGGCGCGGTATTCATAGAAAGCCTGGGACTTGGGGCCGATGCAGCCGTCCAGTTCGATGTCCGTGCCGCCCATGGGCGTGGAGAACATGCGGTTGCGATACCAGACGTTGCCGATGCGGATGGGCTTACATAGGTTCGGGTACTTGCGTTCCATGGCGTTTTCCTCCTTAGTTTCTTCCAATCAGTTCAAACGAACGTTCCGTATACTGGTGAACTTCGATGCGGTTGCCGTCCGGGTCATGGAACCACATGGCCCAGGTGTGATCGCAGTTGAACTGCGGCTTCACATCAATGATATCCTCTTCGCCTTTTTCCATGAGCTCTTGATAAAAGACCTGAATATCGTCCACCACAAAAGAAAAATGTGTATAGCCGTAATTGGCCGGATTATAGGGGTTATCGATGTGGGCGTCCACCTCATTGAAGAGCTCAATGAAATAGCCGTCCATCCACTCCAGATAGACGATCCAGCGGACGTCCTTTAATTGTTCCAGACGCGCCATCACTTCGGGAGGGATCTGCGCGCGCTCCTCCTCGGTTGGCGGGATCATGTCGCCGTAATACAGACTGAATTTCTCTTTGCAGCCCAGGATCTCCTCGTAAAACTGCACGCTTTTGTCCAAATCATGGCACACGAAGCCCAGATGAGAATTGGCCTGTACGATCATTTCAGCAGCTCCTTCCAGTTCTCAAATGCTGCGGGGCGGTCACAGACGGTCTCTGTCGTACAAGTCCGTCCGTTCTTTCCGCTCTCCATGATTTTCTCGATGATATCCAGCACATGGCAGGGCATCTCGGCGCTGACCTGAGGGGTGCCGCCCTCACGGATGCATCTTGCCATGTCCGCCACGCCGAGCCCCCGGCAGTTATCCGATAAGGTCGACGCCGGCTCCAGGGTCTGCCATACGGCCTCACGGGGATTGTTGGGCAGATAGCGTGCCTCGCCGCCGAACTGGTTGGCGTCCCCCAGCTGTAAAATGCCCTTGGTGCCCTGGATGGTGAAATAGGCCTGATCCTGCATCGCGCTGTCGCCGTTAAGGGAGAAGGTGCCGGTCACGCCGCTCTTTGTTGTGAGGATGGCGTTGACCTGCGCCTCGTTGTCGTAGACATAGTCCTGGCCGTACTCCGGGCTGAAGGGCGCCACGTTGGGGCGGGTCTTTGCATGGTTGCCCACTTTGGCGTAGACCTCCGCCATCGGCCCCAGCAGGGAGACCAGCGCCGTGAGATAATACACGCCATAGTCGTAGCAGATACCGCCGCCCGGCTGCCGCAGGAACTTGAAGAGGCTGGCCAGCACGGTCAAATCCCGGTTGGCTGCCACGTGGAAGCTCGTGACTTCGCCGATCAGCCCCTCATCCAGCGCCTTGCGCCCGGTCTGAAGGAGGCTGCCCAGGAAGGTCTCCGGCGCCGCGCCCAGCAGCAGGCCCTTTTCTTTCGCCAGGGAAACCAGCTCCTTCGCCTGCCAGAGTTCCGTGGCGATGGGCTTTTCGGTATACACGTGCTTCCCGGCCAGCAGCGCCTTTTTCACCAGTTCATAGTGGCTGGGCGCCGGGGTGAGCACCACGACCAGCTCGACTTCAGGATCTGCCAGAATCTCGTCGGTGGCGGCGGGGCGGATGCCGTATTGGGCGGCCTTCTTTTCCGCGTTTTCCCGGTGGCTGGCGCAGCAGGCCAGCACGTCCAGCGTGGCGTACTTGTTGATCATATTGCTCAGATAGATATCACTGATGGCGCCGCAGCCGATAACAGCGGTTTTCACTGGTTTCATGTTGCCTCCCCCCTTAATTCGATCAATCCTCAAATCCATTGTTTCGGATCACATCCCGGTACCAGCCGACACTCTTTTTGGGGATAAGCTCCATCTTTTCGTAGTCCGTATAGTACAGGCCGAAGCGGGCGGCAAAGCCAGCCGACCACTCAAAATTATCCATCAGCGACCAGAGGTAATAGCCGCGCACGTCAATCCCGTCGTCCATGGCCCGGCGCACATGGCGCAGGGTCTCCGACACATAGGCGATACGCTCGTCGTCGTTCAGGATCGCCTCCCGGTCCGGGCCGTCGTCCTGGGCCACGCCGTTTTCGGTGATATAGATGGGAATGTCGATTTTGTAGTCTTCCGCCAGCATATGCAGCACGTCGTAGACCGCCTCCAGATGCTGCTCCGGGCGGTTCTGGAAGTTGCCGCCCTCGGCAGCAGCGCGGTACTCATCAGCGTTATCATACAGGCCATTATAAAAATTCAGCCCATAGAAGTCCAGCTTCTGGCAGATGGTTTTCATGTCGCCCTTTTCCATTTTCGGCATGAAACCGGTCTCTTCCAGATAGGCCGTCAGCTCCTCGCTGTAGCCGCCGAGGAAGAGCGGGTGCAGGAACATGCCGTAGCCCTCAATCTCGTTGTTCCTCACGGCGCTGGCAACGTCCTCGACGTTGTCCGGCCGGGCGGGATAGTGCTTCCACACGTCCACCACCACACCGATCTGACCGGGCAGCTGCCGTGAACGGAAGAGCTTGACCGCCTCGCTGTGGCAGAGCAGCAGATGATGGATGCACTGGCGGGCATATTTCTCGTCCGTCAGGCCCGGGGCGAAGAAGCCCTTGGCATGGCCCACATAGGTCGCGATGGGCTCGTTGAAGGTGACCCAGTAGTCCACCAGATCGCCGAAGTTGTCAAAGAGGATGGAAGCGTAGTTCAAGTACCAGCCGAGGATCTCCCGGTTGCCGAAGCCGCCCTTTATCTGCAGGGCATAGGGCAGATCCCAGTGGTAGATCGTGGCGTTTACCTGGATGCCCGCTTCCTTCAATGCGGTAAGCAGGCGTTTGTAGTAGTCGATCCCTGCGGGATTGACTTCCCCGATCCCGTCCGGAAGGATGCGGGACCAGGAGAAGGACAGGCGGTAGGCTTTTACGCCCAAATCCTTGAGAAGAGCCACGTCCCGCTCGATGTTGTGATAGGAGTCGCAGCAGACGTCCGGGACGCCGCCGTTCTTGATCTTGCCGGGCAGGCGGCTGAACACGTCCCAGATGGATGCCCCGCGCCCGTCCTCAAAGGCCGCGCCTTCGATCTGCTGGGCAGCGGTGGCTACGCCCCAGATAAAGTTTTCGGGGAACTGACAGAACATCAAACTTCCTCCTTTTTTGAAAAACAGGGATGTGGTGAACACATCCCTGTATGTTTTGATTCGGTATTAGCTTACTCGCCCTTGGCCAGCATTTCGGCCTTGATCCGCTCGTTATCCTTGATGATGGCGGGGAGCTTCTCCTCGTAATCATACTTGAACAGGAACAGGAAGATCAGCACGAACATGCCGAGGGGGATGTAGGAGTTGAGGGCGAAAACAGAACCCTTCAGAGCGCCGGTCAGGTTGGCAAGGCCCGCGCCCTTGGCGAGGAAAGCGTCGTATCCGCCCGCGGCCAGAACCCAGCCGATCAGGGAGCCGCCCACACCGCCGCCGAGCTTGCCGACGAAAGAGTTTGAGGCATTTGTCATACCGGTGATGCGCACGCCGTGTTTCTGCATGTTCTGCTCGGCGGTGTTCAGGGTCATAGCGGGGAGAACGGAGATCAGAGGAATGGTGGCATACATCATGAGGCAGCCGCCAGCCAGGAACATGATGGAGTTCATGGGCATGGCCATGCGGATAATGCAGCCGATGACACCGATCACGCAGGCCCATTTGGCCGTGCCGGTCAGACCGAACTTCTTGATCCAGAAGCCGACGGTCAGGAAGCCAATGACGGAAGGGAAGATATTGACGGTATTGACGGTGGAGTAGAAGCCGGGGTTATCCATGATGATGGAGCCGTAGAACATGGGAGCCACAAGGATGACGCCGTACATGATGTTCATGGCCACGCCGACGAGGGTGATGATGACCCAGTACTTGTTGGTGAGGAGCATCTTGATACCCTGCAGGATGCCGACCTTGGCTTCCTTCTCAGCCATGGCGCCCTCGTCGTGGTAGATTTCACGGGAGAACTTGTAGGTGATGAACAGGCAGATCGCGGAGAGTACGCCCAGAATGGCGCCGAACTTGACCCAGGCCATCTGATCGTCGCCCAGGGCTACGGTGATGGGGATCAAGCCAATGCCGCAAGCCACGCCGATGGCATAGCCGACAGCCGCACGCCAGGTGCCCATCTTGCCCTTCTCTTCCGAGCTGCGGGTCTTATAGGACATCATGGTGTAGTAAGGAACGGCGATGGCGGTGTAGACAATGGCGGAGGCGAAGACGGTAGTGACCAGGGCGTAGACGTAGCGGAAGCCGCCCATTCCCTTGGGAACCGTGAACAGCAGCACGCAGGCCAGGAACAGGGGGATGACCATACGCAGCAGCCAGGGGCGGGCCTTGCCGGTCTTGGTGTTGGTCTTGTCTACGATCTTGCCCATGAAGAGGTCGGTGACTGCGTCGAAGATCTTGGAAATCAGCAGGACCGTCGCAACGGTGGCGGAAGCCAGGCCGACCTTGGTGGTGTAGAAATAGGTGAGCTGTCCGGTGAGTTGGTTGATGGAGTTCAGACCGAACTGTCCGAGGGAGTCGGTAAGATAATCTACCGGGCGAAGATGCTTTTGCTGGCCGTCTTTGTCAAGGCCGAGTTCTTTTGCCATGGTTTTTTCCTCCTCAATAAATAAGCTACAGTTTTCTTTTCTCCGAAGTCCGGGAAGTGCATATCCTCACGTATCCATGACTTCCTTCTGATTTTATAATAGCAGGCCGCATACTTTTGTTCTACAAATATTCTGTAATTTTTGCCCTTATTTTGGCACAACTTGTTGTTATACTTCGTAGAACCGCATGTCGCCCCAGATCTGCATCAGGTGACGGCGGTCCAGCTGCTCGGTGCGGGTGTCGCGGTTGAAGATCCGCACAGGGGAGTTGGCGCCCTCAAAGCGAGCCCAGTCGGGATTCGGCTCACCGGTCTTGGTAAAGCGCACCCAGTCTCCGTGCATTTCGGCTGCGATCTTGTCAAAGACCTCCTCCGGCTCTCCGTCGAAGACAAAGTGACTGAAATGGAAGTCCTTGTTTTCAAAAACGGCGGGCAGTTCGAAGGCATGGCTGGCCTTCCAGCCGGTGGCAACGCCGGAGGCAGTGACAAGCTCGTAGCGGTACATCCACACGTCGTCTGTGTACTTCTTCTGCCCCATGGCCACCTTGATGGCGGGCATCTCAAAAGCGTAGTCTGTGGCAAAGCGGATGAAGGGGTCGCCGCCGATCTGCCGGTGGTCGCCGCTTCCGCCGAATTTCCCGCCCTCCTGGTCGTTCTGATGCTGGAACAGCACAAAAGAGTCGCGGGCAGAGGGATGATAAAAGCCAACCACATCGGGGATCGCGTCGGCGTGCTTGTTCTTCTCCAACATCTCGGCGATCATGGTCCAGGAGTTGGGGAAGCCCGTATTCTCCGGATGGACGAACATGGTGCCTTCGTGCATATTGGTGCCGATGATGAGCTTCACACCCTCGGCACTGCCGCCGCGGATGGCGTCGATAGGCCGCACAGGAAGCAGATCATCCTGCACCGGTGAGGGCAGAAACATGCCGGGATTGCGATACTGGTGATGGGCGGCCACATAGTTGTTGCCCTTGAGGAAGCTGTAGGGATCGCCGGTGAGGAGCTTCTCCGCCATCTCCGCCTCAGTCCAGCCCATGCCCTCCAGAAACAGCGCAATGTTGGCACGGGCCACCTGATGAGTCGTCACGCAGTTGGGCAGGGCGCTCTGGGCAATGGCCTGCTGGAAACAGCCCTTCACGGAGGGAACTGCCAGCATATTGACCACGGAGGCACCGCCCGCCGATTCGCCGGCGATGGTGACGCGATTCGGGTCTCCGCCGAAGAATTCGATGTTCTCATGGATCCACTTAAGCGCCAGAATCTGGTCGCTCAGGCCGCAGTTGGAATCAAAATTCTCACAGCCGGGGAAGGTGGTGAAGTCATAGAAGCCCAGCACGTTCATGCGGTACTGGAAGGAGACGAACACCAGCTCGTCCCGGGCGAAGGCTTTGCCGTTGTAGATCCCATCGCTGGCAGCGCCCGTATTGTATCCGCCGCCATGGATCCAAACGAAGACCGGCAGCTTTTCGCCCTCCAGCGGCCGCTGGACATTCACGAACAGACAGTCTTCACTGCCGCGGGGCTTGCCCTCGTCAAACTGCACCGCCGGGGAGCCGTATTCCTTTGCATCGAACACGCCCTCCCAGGGGGCTTTGGGAAGAGACCGCTTGAAGCGCAGCGCGCCAACCGGAGCTTCAGCGTAGGGGATGCCCAGGTATTCGACGATGCCGTCTCTCTCGTAGCCTCTGACCTTGCCGCTGTTGGTCTGTACAATGTACTCTGCCATGGTGATCCTCCCTTTTATCTTTTTGTCTGCGCGACTTTCGCGCCAAGTTCTTCCAAATCTTCCGTGCTGCCGGTCATTTCCTGAATCGCCTTTGCTCTGGCGCGGGGTTTGCAGCCGTCCTCCGGGTCGGTGAAGAGGCCGAAATACACCTCCGTCAGCCCGCCGATCTGATTGTCCTCGATGCCCGCACGCTGCAGCATGGCATTTTCGTTGAGAAGCCGGAAATTGTGGAGCGTGCGCACATAGGGCAGCTCCCGTGCGATCTCCAGCATCTTTTTGTTGTACCCGGCGTAGCGCCTCTCCCACTCGGGATTGCCGCAGTCGGTAAAGCCGGACTCGGTGAGCAGCACCTGCTTGTGGCCGTCGTCGTACTTTTTCATCACCTTCCAGGCCGCGTCGTTGTAACTCTTCCAGAGCTGATCCGGCTCGTCAACATCCAGAAACAGATCCGCATCCGGCACATCACGGTTGGTGAACACGTAGGGGTGCCAGGCGACGAGGTCGAAATAGTCGTCCGTGTTCGTGGACCAGAATTTTCCGCTCTTGATGCGGGAGTAGACCTTGTCCAGCGTCCAGGCCACGCCGTACATCACCGGGAGGTAGTCCGGCATGTCCCCGCCCAGGCCGGGAGTAGACAGCGCCGGAGAGAAGGAAGCAACCTTGGCTTTTGGATTTCCCAGGCGGATGCCGCGGGCGGAAAAGTACATCATGTCTACGGCAATGTCCATCTTCTCGTCCGCTGTAAAAGGTTCGGACATGTCTGAATCAAGGAAGCCATCTGGATGGAGGAAAGCGTCCAGGTTCCACTCATTGCCGACCTCCCAGATCGACACCTGCGGGAAGATCTGCGCCATGGTATACCAGCTCTGTTCGAGCATTTCCAGCGCACGCATATACAGGCTTCCCTCAGTCAGATCGCGCTTCGGCATCGCGTGTCCTTTTCGCTGCTTGCAGCCGGCAGGCAAAAACCACTCATGGCTCATGGCTGTGACTTCGATATCCAGCTCCGCCGCACGGTCCAGCAGCCGCCGGTGCCGCGCGACCTCTTCCGTGTTGGGCGTCGTGGGATCGACCAGCAACTCCGTCAGATGCATCCAGCTGCGGTAGGCGCTGCAGCCCAGGCCCTTGACAAGATCCAGATAAGCCGCCGCGTCGATCCCCTGATCGCGCTCGCGCTGAATGAGCGGTTCACCTACGCCGTAAAAACGCTCATGCATCCACCTGTCCTCCAATCTCATAGAAGTAGATGTGCAGGCCGTCTGTCTCATCCACACCCTCCCCGGTAAACGCATTGCGGTGCAGGTAAGGCGCCAGGGCGACGCTGTCGGTATAGAAGGTCGGCACCGTGTGGAAGGGCATGGTCTTGGTGAGATCATCAAACCAGCCGTTGTTCTCCACAAAGATGTGCGCATCCTTGCCCGTGCTGTCCTTGCCGGTGAGCATATAGCGGGCGGACATATGGCGCACATGGGCGGCATTGACGACCTGGGTATCCACGCCGCAGGGCTCCACAATGCCGTTGAACAGATCACTTTTCACGCTGCCCTTGAAGGGCACCATCAGCACCTCGCCGTTTTCGCCTTGTAAATGGATTGCCGGGCCGTTGGCCTCGATTTTGATATCCATAACCGGTTTCTGTTTCATAGCCGCCTCCTGCCAATAGAATAAAATGACTTCCTTGTCCTTATTGTAAGGGAAAGGAAGTCATTTTGCTATCGTTATTCTGTTATTTTTGTTCTTTGTTTGGGATGATCCTACGGACGGCATCCGCGTCCCCGCTGATTTGCAGATCGATTCCGCTCTCTGACTTTTTCCAAGAGACGTTTAGATTACCTCTCGGCGTATGCACTGTGCCGGAAGCGCTTGTCAGCATGCCGGGAACCGGGTGTACCTCGATCTTCTCATAGCCCGGCGCGGCAGGACGCACGCCGAGGATGACCGTCGGCAGCTCATACAGCGCCAGCGAGCCCCAGGCATGGCACTCGGAGCGGGCATAGCTCCCCGGTGATTCCACGCAGGTACTGCAGCCGTTTTGAACCATCTCGCGCCAGATATCCCAATACCGGTCGGTATATTCGTAGAGTCCGGTTTTCTCCAGCGCGCGGAACAGATAGAAGCACATGGCCACCGTGCACTGGGTGATCGTCCGATCCTCCACCGTGCGCAACAGGTTTTGCCGTCCTTCTTCCTCAGTCAGTGCCCCGGTCAGCACGCCGAAGACCTGCGCCTGCTGGCTCAGCTCCGTTCGACCCGGCCCGTCGGTGAGCATGCCGCTGTCGTCCATGCAGTCTTGTCGAATCGCAAGGCGAAGGGTTTCTGCCTGATTGCGCCATTCCCCGGCAAGCGCCGTCTCCCCAATCCAGTCCGCCAGCTCCGCAGCCTTCTGCAAGCCGTAGAGATAAAGTAGGCTTTCCATCGTAAGCGGACCGTATAGTCCCGCCGTCGGCATGCCGGTGGTGGGCATCCACTCCGAGGCCCAGTCGATGAAGGACCATACCGCCGCCTCCCCGTTGACACCGCCCACCTTATCCACAAGGCCGCTTCGCGTGCGGTGGCTGTGAAAGAACTGCAGGATGCGCTCCACGGTGGGCAGATACTGCCGGATCAGTCCCTTTTCTCCGAAGTACATCATGTGATCGTGCAGCATGAGGATGTAGTAGAGAGAAAAGCCGGGGATCACGTTGGCGTTTTTGTTGGGATAGCAGGCGTTGAGCAGCCCGTCGGGGCGCTGGGAGCAGGCAAAATCGTCGATCGCCTGCCGGGCCAGCCGATCGTCTGCCGAGACGGCATAGGTATACAGGATCTCCGAGCGGGTATCCTGCACGTACTGCAGCTGCTCATAGAAGGGGCAGTCCATATAGGTGTCGTGCATGCACCGTCGCAGGGTGCGCAGGCTGATGTCCCAGATCGGGTCAAGCGTCGGATCGGAGGTCGTGACCGATGTTTTGACCTCCAGCGGATAGCCTGTCTCGTCATAGCGCAGGGCCTTCAGCTCCAGCGGCTCCCCCGCCGTGCGGATCGTCACCTGCAGGAAACGGAAGGTACGGAACCAGAACGGCTCATAGACTTCACGGTCAAAGCCGGCCACCGTATAGGAATCTGTGTAACCCTCAAGATGGCCGTTCACACGGTCGAGCCGATGGCCTTTTCCTTCCGGCATCACATAGCACTCGCTCTGCAGCAGCTCGATCACAGCTCCCTTTCCACCGCTGAGGGCAAGGGTCAGGAACGCGGTCATCTCTTCCCCGGCGTCCAGAACAAAGCGCTCTTCGCTATGCGCCGCCACCGTATGTAGCGGCAGAGTGAAGGCGTGCGGCTTCTGCTCCATAAAGGGAATGGGGCGCGGAAGCAGATTCTCGCCGCGGAGGATCGCCGGAACGTCCTCGTCGGCGCAGAGCTGCGCCGTATCCCAAGCGCTGTCGTCGAAATCCGCGTCTTTCCATCCGGCCGCAGCGGGGTCTCCGGTCGCTTCTTCATGTATGTGCAGCGGGGAGAAGCCCTCTTCTTCAGCGAAAAAGCGGACGGTATCGCGGGCATGGCAGCGCCAGCCCTCCGGCGCGATCCCTTCCAGGTACAGGCCGTTCAGTCCCGTGGTAAACAGGCTGTGGTTGCTGTTCCAGGCGTCGCTCCCGACCAGCAGCACTTCCACCGCCAGAAGATTCCGCCCCGGTCTCAAGTAGGGACGCAGATCCGGCTCGTCCATATAGCGGCGCTTGTCGTCTCCCTTGCAGGGTCCGAAGCAGACAAGCTTGCCGTTGGCATAGAGTTTATACCGGCCGTCCGCCGAGATGCGAACCGGCATTTTTTCTGTTGAGCCGGAAAGACTGAGCTCCTTTCGGAAGCAAACGAGCCGTGCTTGATCGATCGCTTCGCATACGCTTCCCGGGGGACAGATCCATTTTCCTCGATTGACAGCAGCCATACGTTGACCTCCTGCAGCATTCGTCAGCATCATGCCGCTATCATACCACAAGGGACAGGAAAGGACTATCGTTTTTCTGTATTTTTTGTTTTCATTTTGGCCTCGCTGTGATATGCTGAAGAAAAAGACCGGGGAGGTGCCTGACCATGGCAGAAAATCATATCCGCATCCTCTGCTCCGTCATCAAGGTGGATCTTGTTTATGAAGCGCCGGACGGCAGTCTGGTCGCCTTCTTTGACAGCATACAGGACAGCCCCCTTATGCAGTGTGCGCGTGTCAGGGACGCACTGCGTTCCGGTATCGCCGGACAGAGAGCGCCCTTCCTGTTAAGAGAGAAGGATGGTGCATATTTTGCAGCCCTGCACGCCGGGGAGGGCTTCCTTTATATGGGGCCTATGTGCAGTGAACGATTGAGCGCATCCAAGCGTCGGCAGATGTATTCTTTCTATGGAATCGAGTACGATGAAGCGAGGCTTTTGCCGTGCTTTGCCCTCCCTGAGATCCGGAATATGATCCTTCTGACCAATTCCGCGTTAAAAAACGGAAATCTGGAAAATGAGGAATTGATGCAGCTCAATCGGCTGATCAATCAGAGTGAACGGGGCGTTCGGACGGAACAGGTTCAATTTGTGCTAAAGGAAGAAGCGGAAAACGATGATGCCTCCTATCGTCACGGTTATCATGAGGAGCAGCTGCTGATGCAGGCCATCCGGGAAGGCCGTACGGAGGATGCGATCCGCCTGGCTGAGAGCATGGACCGGGACAGCGGGCGTCTCTCCCGCACAGAGGTTTCCCACTGGCGGAACCTGGCCATCATCGGCATCTCCCTGTGCACCAGGGCCGCCATTGAGGGCGGGATTCCGCCTGAGGAGGGCTACCGTCTGAGCGGCTATTACATTCAAAAATGCGACAGCGCCCAGGACCCCGCCCATCTGCTGCACTACCGCAACCGCGCCATTGAGGAACTGACCGTACGCGTCAAGCAGAAGCTGGAAAAAACCCGGACCTCCAGCCATGTGGAGCGCGCCAAGGATTACGTGCGCAAACATTACCGGGAAAAGATATACCTGGACGATATCGCCGAGAGCATCGGCATTAGTCCCACCCATTTATCCAAGCTGTTCAAGAAGGAGACAGGCCGGTGTCTGCAGGACTATATCAACGAAGAACGTGTCTTTCGTGCGGCCAATCTTTTGATGTATTCGGAGCTCTCCCTGATGGAGATCGCGGAGTACGTCCACTTTCCGTCTCAGAGCTACTTCGGCAAGATCTTCAAGCAGTTTAAGGGTGTCTCGCCGCGCATTTTTCGGGATCAGTACCGCGCAAAAGAAGTGACGGAGCATTGACAGGCAGTTACGTCTGGGAATAAATCACAGGATTGATACATCCATGTCTTTTCGACTTACAACAATTATCAACAGGAACAGAAGCAACAGCAAAGAGAAACTATTCGATGGATCTGAGAAACCTGAATTTGTGCATTCGAGTCTTGTCCATTCCAAATATTGATTGCAGGCTGTTCTGAATAGGAACCTCTTCCTTGTGTCAAAGACATAAACATATGGGCGACTTCATTTGTTACAGCAAGATCGGGGGAGATCACATAAGCAGCATAGCTCCACAATCCCAGTGCTGCTGATTCTTCAAGTCGCTCCATTTGCTTGTCAATTACATGATCAAATTGAAATAGTACCGCCTATTTGGGACAATATTTCAAATAAGATCAGAAGGGTGGTAGCGTCGTACTGCGATGCACAATTACTCAGATACTACGAAAAACTGGAGACAACTTGAACGATTGCTTGAATTATGTAAACTGAATGAACGAT
>CAMKAP010000035.1 GCA_946410505.1 uncultured Clostridia bacterium | reverse complement strand
GACCGGGACATCACCGTGGCCGTGATGGGCTGCGTGGTCAACGGCCCCGGCGAGGCGCGGGAGGCCGACTACGGCATCGCCGGCGGCAAGGACAAGGGCCTGCTGTTCAAAAAGGGCCAGGTCCTGGGTACATACGACTATGACCAGCTCTGTGACAGGCTGATGGAACTGATCGAGAGTGAGAAATGACAGACAACACCCCGTTTTTGACTATATTCCCCGGCTGTGAGGACATCAAAGGCATTGCCGGCGGGCTGGAGCAGGCCTGGGTCACCGACGTGCAGGTGGACGCGCGGGAGCTGACGCTCACGCTCTGCGCCCACTTTGCCGCCATGCCCTCGCCGGTGGACATCTCGGCGCTCTCGGAGCGGCTGCGGGCCGACTACGGCTTGAAGCGCGTGAGCATCGTGCCGGAGTACCCCCGCCCGAAGGCTGCGGCGACAGCCAGCTTTGGCGCCGCACCCCAGAGCGGTGACGGCCCCAAGGGCGACGTGCTCTACGGGCGGGCCATCCGGCAGAAGCCCGTCCCCATGAATACGCTCACGCTGGAGTCCGGCAAGGTCACCGTGGAGGGCGACGTGGTGACGGTCACCAGCCGCTCCACCCGCAACGGCGGCGCGGTGCTGGCCTTTGACCTCACTGACCGCACAAACTCCGTCTCCGTGACGCGCTTTCTGCGCTCGGATGACGACAAGAGCATCATCGACCGGATCGGCGCCGGGGACCACCTGACCGTACAGGGCGAGATCGTTTGGTCCAAGTACGACAACGACATGGTCCTCGAGCCGCGAAACATCATGAAGTCCAAGCGCTACCTCCGCCCGGACAAGGCGGAAGAAAAGCGCGTGGAGCTGCATCTGCATACCCGTTTCTCGGCGCTGGACGCGCTGACAGACCCGGCCGCCGCGGTCAAGCGGGCGGCGGACTGGGGCATGCCCGCCATCGCAGTCACCGACCACGGCGTGGCCCAGGCCTTCCCGGACATGTGGAAGGCGGGCAAAAAGCACGGCGTCAAGATCATCTACGGCATGGAGGCCTACTTCGTCAACGACATGGACGGCAACGCCGCCGTCATCGGCAAATCCCGGCTGCCGCTGGATACGGAGTTCGTGGCCTTCGACATTGAGACCACCGGCCTTAACGCCCAGAACGACCGCATGACCGAGATCGGCGCGGTGATTTTCTCGGGCGGCGAAATCAAGAGCACCTTCAACACCTTCGTAAACCCCCAGAAGCCCATCCCGGCCAACATCACGGAGCTGACCGGCATCCGGGACAGCGACGTGAAGGACGCGCCGCTGGAGAAGGAGGCCATGGAGATGTTCATGGCCTACGCGGGGGACCGGCCCCTGATCGCCCACAACGCCCATTTTGACGTGGGCTTCATGACGGCGGCTGCCCTCAGAAACGGGCTCAAGTTTTCTCCCGTTTTTCTGGATACCCTCGCGCTGAGCCAGGCGCTGCTGCCGGAGCTCAAGCGCTTCAAGCTGGACATCGTCTCCAACCACCTGGGGCTGCCGCAGTTCAACCACCACCGCGCCTCGGACGACGCCATGGTGGTGGCCCGCATGATGGACAAGTTCCTGCCCATGCTGCGCGCCCAGGGGGCCAAGGACCTGGACGGGATCGAGGAGGTCTACCACCGCTTAAAGCGTACCGACGTGGCCAAGACCCACCACATGATCCTGCTGGTTTTGAACCGGAAGGGACTCAAAAACCTCTATGAGATGATCTCCCAGTCCTATCTCAAGTACTTCCACCGGGTCCCCACGGTGCCGAAGAGCCTTCTGAACCAGCACCGGGAGGGGATCCTGGTGGGCTCCGCCTGCGGGATGGGCGAGCTCTACGGCGCGGTCATGACCGGCGCGAGCCAGAAGGAACTGGAGAAGATCGCCTCCTACTACGACTATCTGGAGATCCAGCCCATCTGCAACAACGCCTTCCTCATCGAAAACGGCCGCGTCAAGGATGAAAAGGTGCTGCAGGACTACAACCGCACGATCCTGGAGCTGGGGCGGAAGCTCAATAAGCCCGTCATCGCCGCCAGCGACGTGCACTTCCTCGACGCCGAGGACGAGCAGTACCGCAAGATCCTGCAGGCGGCCAAGAAGTTCTCCGACGCCGACCGGGACTGCCCCATTTTCTTCCGCACCACCGACGAGATGCTCAAGGAATTCGAGTATTTGGGCAAGGACGTGGCCTACGAGGTGGTGGTGACCAACACCCGGGCCATCGCCGACCAGGTGGAAGAGATCGAGCTGCTGCCGAAGGAGCTGTTTCCGCCCAAGATCGAAAACTCCGCCCGGGATCTGCGAGACCTGGTCTACGGCAAAATGCACCGCATCTATGGAGAGAATCCGCCGGAGGTCGTGCAGGAGCGCGTGGACACCGAGCTCAACACCATCCTCGACCACAACTACGACGTGATCTACATGTCCGCCCAGAAGCTGGTGCAGAATTCCCTGGAGCACGGCTATCTGGTGGGCAGCCGGGGCAGTGTGGGCTCCTCCATCGTGGCTTATATGTCCGGCATCACGGAGGTCAACTCCCTCCCACCCCACTATGTCTGCCCCAAATGCCATCACTCCGAGTTTATCACCGACGGCAGTTACGGCTGCGGCGCGGACATGCCGGAAAAGGACTGCCCTGACTGCGGCACGCGCATGAACCGGGAGGGCTTCGACATTCCCTTTGAGACTTTCCTCGGTTTCCCGGGCAATGAAAAAACGCCGGATATTGACCTGAATTTCTCCGGTGAGTATCAGGCCAAGGCCCACAAATATACCGAAGTGCTCTTCGGCTCGGACCACGTGTTCCGCGCCGGCACCATCGGAACCCTGGCGGAGAAAACCGCCTACGGCTATGTGAAAAAATACCTGGAGGAGCGGGGCATCACCGCCACCAAGGCCGAGGAAAACCGTCTGGCCCAGGGCCTCGTGGGCATCAAGCGCACTACGGGCCAGCACCCCGGCGGCCTTGTCGTCATCCCCCAGGATATGGACGTGACCGATTTCTGTCCGGTGCAGCACCCGGCGGACGACCCCAACAGCGATATTATCACAACACATTTTGAATACCACTGCATGGAGGCAAACCTCCTGAAGCTCGACGAGCTGGGCCACGATGACCCCACCATGATCCGCATGATGGAGGATATGACCGGGGTGGACGCAAAAAAAATCTCCCTCTCCGACCCGGAGACCATGTCCATCTTCACAAGCCCCGCTGCGCTGGGGCTTCCGGACGACGACCCCATCATCGGCAAGACCGGGTCCATCGGCGTGCCCGAGTTCGGCACCCCCTTCACCCGCCAGATGCTGGTGGATACCCAGCCCCGGCAGTTTGATACCCTGGTACGCCTCTCCGGCTTCTCCCACGGCACCGACGTGTGGGCCGGCAACATCCACGATTTGATCGTAAACGGCATCGCCGACGTCAATGAGACCATCGGCTGCCGTGATGACATCATGATCTATCTGATCCAGAAGGGGATGAAGCCCGCGCTGGCCTTCAAGACCATGGAGGCCGTGCGAAAGGGCAAGGTCAAGAAGAGCGGGGAGTTCCCCGGCGACGCCGAGGAGCAGATGCGCGCCATGGGCGTGCCGGACTGGTGGATCGAATCGGCCCGCAAGATCGCTTACCTCTTCCCGAAGGCCCACGCGGTGGCCTACGTGATGATGGCCTTCCGCATTGCCTGGTTCAAGGTGCACGAGCCCCTGGCCTTCTACAGCGCCTATTTCTACCGGCGCAGCCAGAAGGGCGGCTTCGACGCGGCCATGATGACCGGCGGCACAGAGAGCGTGCGCAGAAAGATCAACGAGTTTAAGCGCCGCAACGATCTGACCGCCAACGAAGAGGATCTGCAGGTGACGCTGGAGGCGGTGTATGAGTTCAACATGCGCGGCTTCGAGTTCGCGCCCATCGACCTCTACCAGTCCGACGCAGCCAAATTCCTCATCACCGAGGACGGCAGACTCCGCCCGCCCTTTGTGGCCATCTCCGGCCTGGGCGAGACAGCGGCGCTGGACCTGGCGGCGGCCGGAAAGTCCGGGCAGCAGTTTATTTCCATCGAGGAACTGAACCGGGTCTGCCCCAAAGTCTCCTCCAGCCACCTGGAGCAGCTCAAGAGCATGGGCGCCCTGGGCGACATGCCGGACACCAGCCAGATCAGCTTTTTTGAATTCTGAAAGACGGATTGCCGTACCGGCGCGCACCGGTCCGGCAATCCGTTTTCCTTTCTCCTTAACTTTTCTGAAGAGCCGTTGCGAAGCGGGACGGCAGGGTGTAAAATAACAGCAGAAAACAAGAGAAGTCTGGCGAAAGGAGAAAAGGGACATGAGGATCACATTTCTGGGCGCCGCCCACGAGGTCACGGGAAGCTGCACCTATATCGAGGTGGGCGACAAAAAGGGAATTGTGGACTGCGGCATGGAACAGGGCAAGGATCTCTATGTCAACGAGCCCCTGCCCGTAAATCCGGAGGCGCTGGACTTTGCGCTGCTGACCCACGCCCATGTGGACCACTCCGGCATGCTGCCGCTGCTGTACAAGCAGGGCTTTCGCGGCCCCATCTACGCCAGCGCCGCCACCTGCTCTCTCTGCGACATCATGCTGCGCGACTGCGCCAATATCCAGGTGTCCGAGGCGGAGTGGAAGAGCCGGAAGAATCAGCGCTCCGGCGGAGAGAGCGTGGAGCCCCTCTATGACCTGGACGACGCTCTCGGCGCCATCGGCCTGCTGCGCCCCTGCGGCTACGGTGTGCCGGTCCAGGTCAACGACTGCGTGAGCATCCGCATGACCGACGTGGGGCATCTGCTGGGCTCCGCGGCCATCGAGGTCTGGCTCCGGGAGGAGGGGGAGACCCACAAGATCACCTTCTCCGGAGACGTGGGCAACGCCGATCAGCCCATTCTCCGGAATCCCCAGCCTGTGGAGGAGACAGAGTATCTGGTGCTGGAGTCCACCTACGGCGACAGGCTCCACAGCGAGGAGCGGGTGGACTATGTGACGGAGCTTGCCAGACGCATCCAGACCGTGCTGGACCGGGGCGGCAATATCATCATCCCCAGCTTTGCCGTGGGCCGCACCCAGGAGATGCTCTATTTCCTGCGGGAGATCAAGGAGCGCGCTCTCGTCACCGGGCACGGAGAATTCCCCGTCTATGTGGACAGCCCGCTGGCCGTGGAGGCCACGTCGGTCTTTCTCCAGTGTGACACCCAGTATGTGGACAACGAGATGCGCCGCCTGATCCGCTCCGGCGTCAACCCCCTGGTGTTTCCGGGGCTGCGGCTGAGCGTGAGCCAGGAGGAATCCCGCGCCATCAATGAGGACAAGGAGCCCAAGGTCATCCTCTCGGCTTCCGGCATGTGCGACGCGGGCCGGGTGCGCCACCACCTCAAGCACAACCTCTGGCGCAGGGAGAGCATGGTGCTCTTCGTGGGCTATCAGGCCGTGGGCACTCTGGGTCGGGCGCTGGTGGACGGGGCGAAGCATGTCAAGCTCTTCAACGAGGACATTGAGGTCAACGCCCAGATCGACACGCTCCCCGGCATCAGCGGCCACGCGGATAAGAACGGTCTGCTGCGCTGGCTGGGCGGCTTCCGGGAGAAGCCGAAGCTCATCTTCATAAACCACGGCGATCCCGCTTCGGCCGACAGCTTTACCGCCTGCCTCAACGACGAACTGGGCTATAAGGCCTTCGCACCCTACAGCGGCACCTGCTTTGATCTGCGGCTTGGGCAGTTCGTGCGCATCACGGAAGGAAAAGCCGTGGAAAAGAAAGGCGAGGGCGGCAAACAGCGCAAAACCAGCCCCGTATATCTCCGACTGCTCGCTGCCTGCGAAAAGCTCATGCGCGTGGCCAAGAGCATCGAGGGGCGGGCCAACAAGGAGCTGGCCCGCTATGCCGACGCCATCGAAAAGCTTGCGGAGAAGATGGAGAAATAAACGCCGCTCCTGCGGGGAAAAGCCGCCCGGCCTTCGTGATATTTCCATTGACGAAACGGGTCGGTTTATGTTAACATAACCTGTAAGCTTGTGCGCCGAAAGGCATTGCATGAATCGGTAGGAGGAAGTTCCTGTGGCAAAAGGGGAGTTTGAACCCGGGAAAAACCTGGGCGAAGAAATTAAGAACATGAGCCGGCAGGAGATCTGCGAGCTGGTGATCGAGCTGTGCCATGTAATAAGCAGCGAGGCGGGCAAAGACTACCGCGGCGGCGTCTATCCGGAGAACCTGCGGCGGGACGCGGCGGGGGAGCTCGTGATCGGCGACGGGCATGACGGAAGCTGGGAAGGCCAGGAGCTGGATTTCATCGCGCCGGAGCTCTACTGGAACGGTAAGCGCAGTCAGGCGGCGGACGTGTATTCCCTCGGCCTGCTCCTCTACTACGGACTGAGCGGCGGCAAGCTCCCCTTTGAGGGGGAGAGCAGCAACGCCCAGCTCACGCGCATGAGCGGACAGAAGATCGCGGCGCCCAAGGGCTGCGGGGTGCGCCTCGCGGAGATCCTGGAGAAAGCGGCGGCCTTTAGAGAGGAGGAGCGCTATCAGAGCGCGGACACCCTGGCCGTGATGCTGGAAAGCTGCCTTGACAACAAATATCTGGACGACGGCGCCCGCGGTATTTTCCGCAAGGACGACGGCGAACTGAGTGAGATCGAAAAAATGATGATGGCGATCATCAGCGGCGATTCAAACGCGCCTGCGGAAGAAGCGGAGGACACGCCCGAAGAGAGCGAAGCGGTGCGGGAGCTCCCGGCCGAGGAGGCCATGGAGGAGATCCTGGCACAGCACGCCCCGGAAAAGCCGGAGAAGGATCTGCTGGCCGAATCCGCAGAGGATCTGGTGGCGGAGTTTTTCGGCAGAAGGCTCGAAGAGGACGAGGAAGCGGCGCCGCCCGCAAGACCGGCGGTGATTGCCGACGCCGAGCCCGACGATGTGCGCGTGTATGAGCCGGGCCGGGAAAAACGCCAGCCTATTCCCATTCTGACGGAGGAGAAGAATCCGGAGCTTGCGCCGGTCATCCCGCGCTATCAGCCGCGGCATGCGGCGGTACAGTACTCCAGCGACCCCGAGCGTAGCCGCAAGATCGGCGAAGAAGTGCAGAAGCGCCGCAAGCGCCCTGTGCTGGTGGCGGCTCTGCTGTGTGTGCTGCTGCTGGGCGTGGCAGCAGTGGCAGGCTTCTTCCTGCGCGACTGGAGCAGCCAGCCGGACACCAGCATCGGCACCATGAGCGTGAACACGCCCACCCCGGGTGAGAATGCGCCGCAGCTCGGCGAAAACGGGACCGGCAGCATTGTCACGCCTCTGCCCGATCCTCTCATCGGCGGCGAGGTGCGCTACGAGGTCTTTGTGGACGACGCGGGCTGGATCGAGGCCAGAGCCAAGGCTGAGAGCGCCGGCGGCCATCTGGCCGTCATTACGAGCCCCAAAGAACTGGAAAGCGTGGCCGAGGCGATCGGCAAAGCAGGCCTTGCCAGAGCCTGGATCGGCTGCTACCGCTTCAACGGCCAATACACCTGGGAGACCGACGAATATGTGAGCTACTATCCCTGGGACGAGAACGAACCCTCCGAGATCGACGCCTACGACGGCGCTGCCGAGGACTTCATCATGCTCTGGAACCGTGACGGCTGGAGCTATATCGACTGCCGTGAAAACCCGGCTGCGGACTTCCCGGAGTATTACTCCGGCTCCATCGGCTACGTGGTGGAATACGGCGTGGGGGAATGAACAAATGACGGGAAGAACAAGACGCATCCTGCTGTTTCTGATGGCGCTGATCGTGCTGGGCGCGGTGATTTTCGCGCTCTACGCTCTGCGTGGCTTTCAGGGCCTGCCGCTGATCGGCGGTAAGACGGAGAAGCCCGTGACCATCGAGACCCCGGCACCCACCGAAAAACCGACTGAGACGCCGGAGGTCACCGAGGAGCCGACGCCTACGGAGCAGCCCGTGACCGAGGAGACGCCGGCGCTTCCTGCGGCCGAGCCGCAGGCGGAGGAGGCAGACTTCTATCAGAAGGGCACGCTCCGTACGAGAAGCGGCAGCCTGGGCTTCAAGTATGAAACGTTCGGCGCGGCCCTGGGCGGCGAGGAGAGCGACTCCGTGTCTCTGGGCCATGTGTACAGCAACCCGGGCCGGATCCGCGTACAGTTTCTCAACGGCGACAGCAGCGCCCACCAGGAGCCCGTGGAGCTGAACTACAGCGCGGAGAACCTCAAGCAGGAGCTCAGCACCGCAGATCTTGACGGCGACGGCAACGAGGAGCTGCTGATCCTGCTGCGCACCGACGAAGACGAGCAGGCGCTGCTGGCTTTCGCACTCAACGAGAAGAGCGGCGAATATGTCCAGCTTCGGATCGGCGGCCGGGAAGATCTCGCCTGGGGCAGCGGCTGCGATGCTGCAAACGGGGTGATCTGGTACCGGCATGGTACCAATCCCATCCAATATGACTGCTATGAGCTGCAGGGGAGCGAACTGGTGTTCACGAGGCGCCTGGAGGATGATCCCCGCAGCAGCGGGAAAGATCGCTTCACCGAATACACCGTGGCGGGCGACAGCCTGCTGAAGCTGCCCGAAGAAATCGACCGCTCAAAATGGTCGTTTGTGAATTTTGATTAAAGGCCGCGGGGCGGAGTCCTTGGACTTCGCCCTTCCTGCGGCACAGGAGAAAGAATGACCGAAACCAACCGTAATCTGCTGCGTTTTATCGACGCATGCCCCACTGCCTGGCACGCCTGTGCAGAGCTTGCTTCCCGCCTGCTGGCGGAGGGCTATGTTGAACTGGCAGAGACCGAGGACTGGCCCATTGTGCCCGGCGGCAGGTATTTTGTCCGCCGCAACGGCTCAAGCCTTATCGCTTTCCGGATTCCGGAGGGGGCGTTCCCCGGCTTTCTGATGATGGCCGCCCACAGCGATTCGCCTTCCTTCAAGCTGCGCGGCAAGCCGGACGTTCCGACCGCCGGGATCTATACCCGGCTGAGTGTGGAGCGCTACGGCGGCATGCTCTGCGCCCCCTGGATGGACAGACCCCTGTCTGTGGCGGGGCGCGTCACCGTGCGGGAAAAGGGGAAGCTCGTCACGAAGCTCGTGAAGATCGACCGGGACCTGATGGTGATCCCCAACCTGGCCATCCACATGGACCGCACGGCCAACGACGACAAAAAGTACGACATCAAGACCGACATGCTCCCACTCCTCGGCAGCGAGAAGGCCGCAGGCCGCATGCTTCAGCTCGCCGCGGATGCGGCTGGCGTAACGGAGGAGGACCTGGTGTCCACAGACCTGTACCTCTATCCCCGCACGCCGGGCGTCTGCTTCGGCGCGGACGAGGAGTACATCGCGGCCCCGAGGCTTGACGATCTGCAGTGCGTGTTCGGCTGCTTCGAGGGCTTCCTTTCGGCGAAGCCGGGCAAAAACGCGCCGCTGCTGTGCGTCTTTGACAACGAGGAGGTGGGCAGCACCACCAAGCAGGGCGCAAATTCCGACTTTCTGGCGGACACGCTCCGGCGCGTCTGTGAGGCGCTGGGCCGGGACCTCTACCGCAGCATTGCGGGAAGCTTCATGGCCTCTGCCGACAACGCCCACGCCGTGCACCCCAACCACCCGGAATATGCCGACAGCCAGGACCGGCCGGTCATGAACGGCGGCATCGTCATCAAGCACCATGCCAACCAGAAATACACCACCGACGCCGTGACCGAGGCGGTCTTTGCGGAGATCTGCCGCCGGGCGGGCGTGCCGGTGCAGCACTACTCCAACCGCGCCGATCTGCCCGGCGGCAGCACGCTGGGCAACATCAGCACCGCCCACGTCTCCGTAGATTCCGTCGACATCGGCCTTGCCCAGCTCGCCATGCACTCCTGCTATGAGACCGCGGGCGCGCAGGACACGGAGTATCTGATCCGGGCGGCCCGGGCTTACTACGAGAGCGGCTATTGCCATACGGCGGAGGGGATCGAGCTATGATTCCGGCAACTGTGAAAAAGATCCTGGCGCTGCTGCTGTGCCTGGCACTCCTGGGCGGGACAGCGGCCTTTGCCGAGGGAGAGACGGCTTTGGCTGCGGCGGAAGAGGAGGACTACGGCATCCTGGACCCCGAGGCACTTCAGAAGATCGTGGACGACTACTGCGCGGCGAAAAATCTGAAGAAGGACGATATGAGCGTCGGCTTCTGCTACACCGCCACCGGCGACACCTGGTACTGGAACCCGGACGCCTGGTATTACAGCGCCAGCATGTACAAGGTGCCGGTGATGATGATCCTGGCCGAACGCTATAAGGCCGGCGAAATCACCGACGAGACCAAGATCTCCGGACTGACCCTGGCACAGGCCAACGAGCTTATCCTGATCTACTCCCACAACGACTATGCCCACGCCATGATGCACTACATCGGCACCGACGCCGAGTGCCGCACGCTGTATCAGAACTACGCACAGCTTCCCGAAGACTACTATGTGCAGGACTTCTACGACTACAGCTACTTCACCGCCCGCTTCATGACCCAGGTGATGCAGACGCTGTACTTCGAGCACGAACGCTTCCCCAACGTGTTGGAAAACCTGCTGATGGCCCAGCCGGGGCAGTACTTCAAGGGCGGCATCACGGATGTGCCCATCGCCCAGAAGTACGGTAACTTCAAGGACTCCATGGGGCGGCAGTTCACCCACGACACAGGTGTGATCTACACGGACAACCCCTTTATCCTCACGATCATGACCAAGAACATGGGCGCTGCCGATACGGTGATCGCCCAGTTCTGCGGCGCTTTTGAGGAGTACGCCAAATCCCTGGACGCGGCGCTGCCCGCCTATGAGGAAGCCCAGCGTGCCGCCGAAGAGGAGGAGGCAAGGAGACTCGCCGAAGAGGAGGCCCAGCGCCTTGCACTCGAGGAGGCCGCCCAGGCCGCGTCTCAGGGGCAGAATGCGGAGAGCGTGAGCGAGCAGACGGACACGGCTTTTTCCGAGAGCCAGAGCCCTGCCGCGGCCGAGAACCTCCCCGCTGCGGCGGAGAGTGCTGCGGCGCAGCCGGTATCTCCCCACGGGGCGAACCGGGGTGTGATGATCGGATTTACCGTGGTGATTGTGCTGCTGCTGGCCGCCTTCCTGGTGGAGTACACTGCCGACCGGCGGGAGAGAAGCTATGCGCGTGCCGCCCGCTCGCGGAGAAGGCGCTGAAAAACGAACAGGTGACGCAAACATGAAAAAAAGCATTTGCATACTGCTCGCCCTGGTGATGCTGTTGGGCTGCACGGCCTGCGGGTCCCGCGGGGGCCGCTCCGGCGTGAGCACGGTGGCCACCCTGGTGGAGCAGGATTATTCCCTGGCCTTCCGCAACGGTGACCCAACCCGGGACTATGTGGACGCGGCCATCAAGGTGCTCAACGCCCAGGGACGGGTGGACGAGCTTGCCACCAAGTGGTTCGGCAGCCGCATCGTCCGCTTTGAGCGGGACGCCCAGGCCCTGGAAAAGCTCGAGGAGGAGCCCGCGCGCCGGGATCTGATCATCGGAGTGGACGTCAACTCCTTCCCCATGGCATACCTGTCCAACGGAGAGTTCTGGGGCTTTGACGTGGAGCTTGCCATGGCTGTGGCGGATCTGCTGGGCTGGAATCTGAAGATCCAGACCATTGAGAAAGAGGACGTCTATATCGAACTCTCTTCCGGCAACATCGACTGTGCCTGGGGCGGCATCGCCCTGGACGATAAGGAAGTTGAGGACGGATTATACAGCGAATACGGCCCCTATATGCACAACGACATCGTCATCGCCGTGCGCGGCGGCAGCTTTATCTACAACAAGCTGATGCTCACCGGCAAGAGCCTTGCCATGTGCTCCACCGCCGAGGCCATGGACGCCCTGAACAGCGACCCTGGCCTGGCAAAGCGCATGGGGCAGACCACACGCCTTGCCAGCGGCACCACTGAGTGCTTCAGCTATCTCTTTACCGGCAAGTGTGACGCCGTGCTGGCCGATACCGCGGCGATCTATTATTTCAACTGCCACTGAGAAAAAGACATTTGTGTGTAAACCGCCGCTCCTTCCGGGGCGGCGGTTCGCTATTGACCCCGGCGCTTACTCGTGATAAAATACCATGAATTACTATCGGACAGGGTTGGTTTGCTGCTATGTGGATCGCCGATGAATGGAATGATTTTGAAGTGCTGGACTGCTCCCGCGGGGAAAAGCTGGAGCGCTGGGGGGAATTCTACCTGGTGCGCCCGGACCCGCAGGCTATCTGGGACACACCCAGAAGAAATGCCCACTGGAATGACCGGGACGCGCGCTATCGCCGCAGCGAGAGCGGCGGGGGCAGCTGGGACAAGGGCGGGCTGCCCGCCCAGTGGAGCATCCGCTATAAGGAACTCACGTTCCACGTAAAGCCCATGAACTTCAAGCACACCGGCCTCTTTCCCGAGCAGGCCGCCAACTGGGACTGGGCCATGGCCAAGATCCGCGCGGCCGGCCGTCCCGTCAGCGTGCTGAACCTCTTCGCCTACACCGGCGGCGCCACGGTGGCCTGCGCCAAAGCGGGCGCCTCCGTCTGCCATGTGGACGCGGCCAAG
>CAMKAP010000034.1 GCA_946410505.1 uncultured Clostridia bacterium | reverse complement strand
CAGGCTCTTTCTTCTTTTCCGAACGTTGTAACACATCATTGACAAACCTACAAAATTTTGCTTGTATTGCCATGACGATTGTTGTATAGTAAAGTGTCTCAGTATCAGAAGGAGTTACTATGGATAATCGAGCAGTCGGTATTTTTGACTCCGGGCTGGGCGGGCTCACGGCGCTCAAGGCGCTGCAGGAGCTGCTGCCGGAGGAAAACATCCTATATTTCGGCGACACCGGGCGCCTGCCCTACGGGGAAAAGAGCCGGGAGCAGCTAAGGCGCATGGCGGTGCAGGATCTGGACCTGATCGCTTCTTACGACGTGAAGGCCATCATCGTCGCCTGCGGCACCCTCTCCTCCAACGCGGCGGATATTCTGGAGCGCTATCCCATCCCCAGCTTCGGTGTGCTGAAGGCGGGTGTGGCCGGGATGCGCAAGGTGCCGGGCAACGGCCCCCTGGGCGTGATCGCCACCGCGGCCAGCATCCGCAGCGGCGCCTTTGAGAAGGCCCTGCGGGAAAGCTGCCCGGGGCGCGAGATCCTGCCGGTCCCCTGCCCGGACTTCGTCCCGCTCATTGAGAGCGGGCACGGCTCTGAGGACGCGGCGATCCGGGACGCCGTGGCGCGCTACTGCGCGCCGCTGCGCGAGGCGGACGCGGTGCTGCTGGGCTGCACCCACTACGGGATCATCGAGGGCGCGCTCTCCGATTATCTGGGACAGCGCACGGCGCTGGTGAGCGCCGCCTACTGCGGCGCGGCCCAGGTCGCCCAGTATCTGATCGTAAACGGCATGACCGGCGGCAGCGGAGAGGAGCGCTTCCTCGTGAGCGGCGATCCCGACGCCTTCGGCAGCGCCGCTTCCACCCTGCTGGGCCGCCCGCTCGCGCAGCGCGCGGAGCGTGTGCCGGTAATGGCTTATTGAGGACGGATACACCATGTTAAAAGACGTTTGGATCTCCATCAACAGCATTCACAGCTATGACCAGGAGGATGAGGACTCGCTGGAGTTCTCCACTGACGGTCACTACTATTTCGACGGCGAAAACGGCTGCCTGACCTATATGGAGTCGGATGTGACCGGGCTGGAGGGTACCCGCACCAGCGTGATCGTCATGCCCGACCAGGTCGTGGTGGACCGGGACGGCATGGTCACCAGCCGGATGATCTTCCGGGAGGGGCTGCGGGACGCTTTTCAGTACGCCACGCCCTTCGGCTCTGCCACCATGGGCATCGACACCCGCCGCATCTCCCGCCAGATAGGCGAAAACGGCGGCAATGTGGAAATCGAATACGTGGTGGACATGGAGCACACGGTGGCCAGCCGAAACCGCTTCCAGATCACCGTGACTGAGAAAAAGGACCATGAACAGCCTGCCGGCTGCTGAACTCCGCCGCCGCACGGAGGCGGCGGCCGACGCCTGCCTCGCCGAAGCGATGGCGCGCACGGCGCCGGGGTGCGCGCTTCACGGCGCGTTCACCTGGACGGAAGATTTCACCCGGGGCGAGCTGGCGGGAAATCACGCGCTGTGCTCTGCGGCCACCCTGGGCCTTGCCCCGGCGGCGCTGTCGGAAGCGCTCGCCCGGGAGGCGGAGCTGCCGGAGACCTTTGCCGCCCTCACCGCGGCAGGGCCGGGCTTTCTCAACTTCCGGCTGTCGGAGCGCTGGTACGACACCGCGCTGGCTGCCCTCTGCGACCGGGAGGACGGCCCCGCGCCGGACTTCTCGCCCGCGTGCTTTCCCGGCCTCGATCCCGCCCTGGCTCTGCGGCAGGATGCGGCCAGTCCGCTCTACCGTCTGCGCTGGGCCTACGCGCGCAGCCGGACCCTGCTGGAAGACGAGAGCGCCCCGGACGGCGCCGGCAATTGGGGCGATGCGGAGCGCGCGCTTCTGCTGCGCATGATCCTTCCGGGCGCGGCGCGCGGTCTGTTTTCGCTTGCAGACGCCTTCGCCCGCTTTTACGCCGTATGCCCGATCCGCAGCGCGCCTGACAAGGGATTTCGCCTGAAGCTGCTTGCCGCCTTCTGCCGCAGCCTGGAGCACGCCACTATACAATGATAATGATTATATGATGGCGAAAAGTAAAAAAGCTTTTCGCCGCGCAGCTTTGCTGCGCAGCAAAACAGCCTTGCTGTTTTGCCATATACTCATTGCAATGAGCATCGGGCGAATGATTTTTAGAATCATTCGCTGCCAAACTTGTCGTTTGGCAGCGAAATCAATCGAATCCTCGATTGATTTCGCCATCCGATGATCATTATTCACGCCGCCCTTCCGGAGGGCGGCAACTTTTTTCATTTTTTTTGCAAAACCCTATTGACAAATCCGAAAAGTGTGTTATTGTATTAATCGCTTAGTACATTAACACAAACGGAGGTGCTGCGAATTGGAATGGGTATTCCGCAACGATCTTCCCATCTACTCCCAGCTGGTGGATAAGATCAAGCTGGGCATCGTCTCCGGCGCGCTGCCGCCCGGCGCAAGGCTCGCATCCGTGCGGGATCTGGCGACGGAGGCCGGCGTCAACCCGAACACGATGCAGCGGGCGCTGCAGGAGCTGGAGCGGCTCGGACTGGTTTTCTCCCAGCGGACGGCGGGACGCTTTGTCACGGAGGACGTCAAGGTGATTGAGGAGATCAAAAAGACGTTGGCGAAGGGCCAGATCGAGAGTTTTTTACAGGCAATGAAAGAACTGGGCTATGACCGGGAAGGGATCATTGGCCTGCTCAAGGAGGATGAATAAATGGCAATTCTGGAATGCAGAGACCTCTCCAAGCGCTTCGGCAGGATCCAAGCGCTGGAAGACGTCAATCTTCGCATCGAGCCGGGCCGCGTGATCGGGCTTCTGGGTCCAAACGGCAGCGGCAAAACCACGCTCATCAAGCTGGCCAACGGCCTGCTTACGCCCTCGTCCGGAGAGATCCTGGTCGACGGCAAGGCCCCCGGCAGGGAGACCAAGGCTGTGGTTTCCTACCTGTCGGATAAGGAGTATCTGCCCGAGTGGATGAGCGCAAGGCAGCTTATGGATTTCTTTGAGGACTTCTACGCGGACTTTGACCGCAGCCGGGCCGAAGAGATGCTTGCGCGCCTCGGCATCGACGAATCCATGCGTATCAAGCAGATGTCCAAGGGCACCCGCGAGAAGGTGCAGCTCATCCTGGTGATGAGCCGGCAGGCCAAGCTCTACCTGCTGGATGAGCCCATCGGCGGTGTGGACCCCGCTACCCGGGACTACATCCTGGACACCATCATCCGCAATTACAACCCCAGCGCCGCCGTGGTGATCTCCACCCACCTGATCGCCGACGTGGAGCCGGTGCTGGACGACGTGATCTTTATTCAGAACGGCCATGTGGTGCTCCAGTCCTCGGTGGACGAAATCCGCGAGGAAAAGGGCAAGAGCGTGGATGCGTATTTCAGGGAGGTATTCAAATGCTAGGGAAACTCTTAAAGCACGAGTTCCGTGCCACCGGGCGCACGATGCTCCCCGTCTACGGCGCCGTCGTGCTGCTGGCCGTCCTGGCCAACTTCTCGATCCGCGTGATGGATCACAGCGTACATTTCCTGCTCACGGTTTTCTGCGGGCTGATCGTCGCGGCCTTCGTCGTCGGTATCATCGCCGCCGCGATCATGACGCTCGTGATGATGATCAAGCGTTTCTACACCAACCTCCTCAAGGACGAGGGCTACCTGATGCACACCCTGCCCGTCAGCGTGCATGAGCTCGTGTGGAGCAAGATGATCGTGTCGATCGTCTGGTTTGCGGCCACCTTCGTGGTGATCTGGCTGGTGATCCTGCTGACTGTGATGTTCCAGACCGGCACCAATCTCGCACAGCTCTTCGAGGGCTTCCCGAGCTGGGCAGAGATCCGGGCGGCCATGGAGCAGGCCGGCGTGAGCATGGGCGATCTGTGGACGATCGGACTGGAGACCCTGCTCTGCGTGATCGTGAGCGGCCTCTACACCTGCCTGCACTTCTACGCGGCCATGAGCCTGGGCCACATGTTCTCCAAGGATAAGATCCTGCTGTCCATCGTCTTCTTCGTCGGGATCAGCATCGTGCTGAGCATGGCCACCACCGGCTACGGCTCCGCCCGCGTCATCGCCTTCGAGAACTCCGACGTCACGCCGGAGAACGTTCAGGAAGCGCTCCGCTTCGGGAAGGCAATCATCGGCGAGATGCTGGCAGTCGAGCTCGTCCAGTCCGCGGTGCTGTACGTCGCCACCGTACTGGGACTCAAGAAAGGGCTGAACCTGGCCTGATTATCGAACAGAACGCAAAAGCGGAAACCTTTTTCAAGGTTTCCGCTTTTTTGTTGGACGATGCCCAGGATCAGAACTTGCCGAGAGAGCCGGAGTTTTCCTGGTTCGGCATATACTCGTCGCGCTTTCCGGGGAGGATGGCGTTGAGGAGGATGCCGACGATGGACGCCACTGCCAGACCGGAGAGGGAGATGTTCAGGCTGCCGACCGCGAAGGAGATGGCACCGCTGTCAGAGAAGTTGATGCCCAGCGCGAGGCCAAGGATGACGGCCGCGACGATGACGTTTCTGGACTTCTGGAAGTCGGTGTGGTTCTCGACCATGTTGCGCACGCCGACCGCGGAGATCATGCCGTAGAGGATGATGGACACGCCGCCGATGGTGGCCGCGGGCATCGCGGAAATGAGGGCCGCAAACTTCGGGCAGAAGGAGAGGACGATCGCATAGACAGCCGCGAGCCGCACGACCAGGGGATCATAGACCTTCGTCAGCACGAGAACGCCGGTGTTCTCGCCGTAGGTGGTGTTGGCCGGAGCGCCGAAGAGCGCGGCGATCGTGGTGCCGATACCGTCGCCGATCAGGGTGCGGTCAAGGCCCGGGTCCTCGATCAGGTTCTTTTCGATGGCGCCGCTGATGGCGGAAATGTCACCCACATGCTCCATCATCGTCGCAAAGGCGATGGGGACGATCATGATGATCGAGGAAATGACCAGACCGCCGTTGACCTTGCCGGAGGCAAAGAGACCGAAGACGGTGTCCTGCATCTGGAAGGGGAAGCCGATCCAGGCGGCTTCCTTCACCACGGTGAAATCGACGTTGCCGGTCAGAGCGGCAACCAGATAGGAGGCGAGCACGCCCATCAGGATCGGGACGATCTTGATCATGCCCTTGCCCCAGATGTTGCAGACGATCACAACGACGATGGCGATCAGCGCGATGCCCCAGTTGGTGGCGCAGTTGTTGATGGCGGAGGGCGCGAGGATCAGGCCGATGGCAATGATGATCGGGCCGGTGACCACCGGCGGGAAGAAGCGCATGACGTTCTTCGAGCCGAAGGCTTTGCAGATCAGCGCGAGCAACAGGTACAGGAGGCCTGCGCAGGCGACGCCGATGCAGGCGTAGGGCAGTGCCTCACGCTGGCTGAGCCCGAGCTCGGCGCCGGAGGCGACGACGGCAAAGTAGCCGCCGAGGAAGGCGAAGGAGGAGCCGAGGAAGACGGGGACCTTCTTGCCGGTCACAAGGTGCATGAACAGGGTGGCGAGGCCCGCGAACAGCAGGGTCGCCGACACGCTCAGGCCGGTCAGGATCGGGACCAGCACGGTGGCGCCGAACATGGCGAACAGGTGCTGCAGGCCCAGGATCAGCATTTTCGGCGTGCCGAGCGTTCTTGCGTCGTAAATCGGTTCACCAAGAGCAGCTTTTGTTTCTTTTCCCATGGGTAATACCTCTCTTTATTTCAATTTGTTTTGCGCTTTGTCATTCCTCCAGCTCCATGAGCCAGACGCCGGTCTCCCCGTCGTATTCCGGGAGCCTGACCTCCACCAGCTCACTGCGGGAGGTGGGTACGTTTTTGCCCACAAAGTCCGCCCGGATGGGCAGCTCCCTGTGTCCCCGGTCCACCAGCACGCCGAACTGGATCGTGCGGGGCCTGCCGCAGGAGAACACCGCCTCAATGGCGGCGCGGGCGGTGCGCCCGGTAAAGAGCACATCGTCAATGAGCACCACGTCGCGCTCCTCCACGTCGAAGGGAAGCTCCGTGTGCCGCACCAGCGGCGCGTCATGCAGCGGCGCCAGATCGTCCCGGTAATAGCCGATGTCGATGCTGCCGCAGGGGACGCAGACGCCCTCGATCTTCTCGATATTGTCGCGGATCTGACGGGCAATGGGCTCGCCACGGCGGCGGATGCCCACCAGGACCACGTTCTCAACGCCCTTGTTCTTCTCGGCGATTTCATGGGAGATGCGCATGAGCGCCCGCTTCATCGCGGCCTCGTCCATCAATAATGCCTTGGTACGCATGCGCAGCCCCTCCTTTTCTGCCCCGAAGAAGGCATCAAAAAACGCCTTACCGAAATCGGCAAGACGGAATCTTCTCAGCTCGGGCGGTCTTCCCTGCCCGTATCCTATAATCGATCTTGCCGGTCTCTCTGTACCGCGTTAAAAATCTTCTTTTCGTCTGTGGATTATACGGCAGGGTACGGTAAAAAGCAAGAGCTTTTTTTCGTCTCCTCTCTTTTCGTGAAAAAGCACAAAAGGCCGGGATAAATACCCGCTTGCGAGCAGGCGGACTATGGAAAATGCAGGGCCTCCGGCAAAATAAACGAATAGGCCGGCTTAAATTGCCAAAAATATAACAAAATTCGGTTACTCTCCCAATTGCCAGGCGGGCGTGACTGCGTTAAAATATTCACGATCTCAGAAAAGGAGACGATTTGCATGAATCATCCATATCCAAGAATCGAAACGGTGCAGCAGCTGGAGGAGGAGATCGCCCGCGTCCGGGCCGCGCAGGAGCGTTATGCCTGCTACACGCAGGAACAGGTGGATAAGATCTTCCTCGCCGCCGCCACAGCCGCCAACAAGGCCCGTGTCCCGCTGGCCCGCGCGGCCGTCGAGGAGACGGGAATGGGCATTGTGGAGGACAAGGTCATCAAAAACCACTTTGCCTCGGAGTATATCTACAACGCCTACCGCGATACGAAGACCTGCGGCGTGATCGAGGAGGACAAGGCCTACGGCATGCGGAAGATCGCCGAGCCCCTGGGGCTTGTGTGCGCGATCATCCCCACCACCAACCCGACCTCCACTGCGATCTTTAAGACGCTGCTGGCCCTCAAGACCCGCAACGGCATCATTATCAGCCCCCACCACCGCGCCAAAAGCAGTACCGTCCAGGCGGCCCGGGTCGTGCTGGAGGCGGCGGTGGCCGCCGGCGCGCCGGAGGACATCATCGGCTGGATCGACGCGCCCTCCCGGGAGATGACCCGGCTTCTGATGAAGGAAGCAGACATTATTCTCGCCACCGGCGGCCCCAGCATGGTAAACGCCGCCTATTCCTCCGGCACGCCCGCCCTGGGCGTTGGCGCCGGCAACACCCCCGCCATCATCGACGACTCGGCGGACATTCTGCTGGCCGTCAACTCCATCATCCACTCCAAGACCTTTGACAACGGCATGATCTGCGCCTCCGAGCAGTCGGTGATCGTGCTGGACAAGGTCTATGACGCGGTAAGGCGCGAGTTTGCATCGCGCGGCTGCTATTTCCTGAAAGCAGAGGAGCTGGACCCGGTTCGCAAGACCATCCTCATCAACGGCTCCCTCAACGCGAGCATCGTCGGTCAGAGCGCCGCGAAGATCGCCTCTCTCGCCGGGCTCCGGGTGCCCGAGGGCAGCAAGATCCTGATCGGCGAAGTGGAGTCTGTGGAGCCGAGCGAAGAATTCGCCCATGAAAAGCTCTCCCCGGTGCTGGCCATGTACCGCGCAAGCGACATTCAGGACGCCTTCGCCAAGGCTGAGCGCCTGATCGCGGACGGCGGCCGCGGCCACACCTCCGCCATCTATCTCAATACCGCCACTGAGCAGGCAAAGCTCGCGGAGTTCCAGGCGCGCATGAAGACCTGCCGCATCGTCGTCAACGCTCCTTCCTCCCACGGCGGTCTCGGCGATCTCTACAACTTCGCCATGACCCCCTCTCTGACCCTGGGCTGCGGCTCCTGGGGCGGCAACTCCGTCTCCGAGAACGTGGGCGTCAAGCATCTGCTGAACATCAAAACCGTTGTGGAAAGAAGGGAGAACATGCTCTGGTTCCGCGCCCCGGAGAAGATCTATATCAAGAAGGGCTGCCTGCCCGTGGCTCTGGGCGAGCTGAAGGACATGGGCAAAAAGCGGGCCTTCATCGTCACCGGCCCTCACCTCTACAAGAGCGGTGCGGCCGAGGGCGTCTTTGCAAGGCTCGATCAGCTCGGCATCCAGCATGCCTGCTTCTTTGACGTGCCCAACGACCCGACCCTCGCCTGCGCGAGAGCGGGCGCGCAGCAGATGGCGGCATTCAAGCCAGACGTGATCCTCGCCATCGGCGGCGGCTCTCCCATGGACGCGGCCAAGATCATGTGGGTCCTCTACGAGCACCCCGAGGCCGACTTCTCCGACATGGCCATGCGCTTCTCCGACATCCGCAAGCGCATCTACAAATTCCCGAAGATGGGTGAAAAGGCCTATTTCGTCGCCATTCCCACCTCCGCCGGCACCGGCAGCGAGGCCACACCCTTCGCCGTCATCACCGATGAGACCACCGGCATCAAATACCCCCTTGCCGACTACGAGCTGATGCCCAATATGGCGATCGTGGATGTGGACTACCACATGACCGCGCCAAAGGGGCTCACGGCCTCCTCCGGCATCGACGCGGTTTCCCACGCCCTGGAGGCCTATGCCTCCGTGATGGCGACGGATTACACCGACGGTCTCGCCCTGCGCGCGCTCAAAAATCTCTTCGCCTATCTGCCCCGGGCCTATGCGGACGGCTCCGACGTGGATGCCCGGGAGAAGGTGGCCAATGCGGCCACGCTTGCGGGCATGGCCTTTGCCAACGCCTTTCTCGGCGTGATGCACTCCATGGCGCACAAGCTCGGCGCCTTCCACCACATTGCCCACGGGCTGGCCAACGCTCTCATGATGGACGAGGTGCTGCGCTTCAACGCCTGCGAGGCGCCCAGCAAGATGGGCTCCTTCCCCCAGTACGATCACCCGCACACTTTGGCGCGCTACGCCGAGGTGGCCGACGCCCTCGGCTGCGGCGGAAGCAGCGATCAGGAGAAGCTGGAGGCGCTGATCGCAAAAATCGACGCGCTCAAGGAGACCATCGGCATCAAGCCCACAATCCGCGACTATGTGCCGGACGAGGCCGCCTTCCTCGCCACGCTCGACGAGATGAGCGAGCAGGCCTTTGACGACCAGTGCACCGGCGCCAATCCCCGCTACCCGCTCATCGCGGAAATCCGTCAGATGTACCTCGATGCCTATTACGGCACGTGCTTCCAGGAGAAAGCCAAACCCGACGCCAGCCAGCTGGAAAGGAGAGAAAACGCATGAATCTCGACACTGTGATCGCCGAGCGCAAGACAAAAACCATCTACCGCAGCGGGGACAAAGCCGTCAAGGTGTTTAATCAGAGCTATTCCAAGGCGGACATTCTCAACGAGGCCCTCAACCAGGCCCGCGTGGAGGGGCTCGGCCTGAACGTGCCGGCCATCCTCGAGGTCACGACGATCGACGGCCGCTGGGCCATCGTCTCGGAGTTTATCGAGGGCAGGACCCTCTCCCAGCTGATGGAGGAGGACCCGGAGAACAGGGAGCGCTACCTGGAGATGCTGGTGGACACGCAGCTGCTGATCCACACCAAGCGCAGCCCGCTCCTGAGCCGCCTCAAGGACAAGATGAACCGGAAGATCCTCTCGGCGGATCTGGAGCCGGTGACCCGCTACGAGCTGCTGATCCGCCTGGAGGGGCTGCCGACCCACGACAAGCTCTGCCACGGAGACCTCTGCCCTTCGAACATCATCCTGACGCCGGAAGGACAGCTCTATATCCTCGACTGGGCGCATGCCACCCAGGGCAACGCCTCCGCCGACGCGGCGCGCACCTTCCTTACCTTCCATCTGGCGGGTGATGCGGAGACCGCGGAGCGCTACCTGGATCTCTTCTGCGAAAAGAGCGACATTGACAAGCACTATGTGCAGAAGTGGATGCCCATCGTCGCCGCCTCCCAGTCCGTCAAGGGCAATCTGGAGGAGCGGGATTTCCTGCTGCGCTGGGCAAACGTGGTGGACTACGAATAGTGAACAGTATAGGCATAAAAAAGGGACTGCGAAAATCGCAGTCCCTTTTTTGGGATTTTAAAGAACGGAATTACAGCTTGGAGACGATCTTGGCGGCGCGGCGGCCGAAGGTCATGGTGCGGCCGCAGGCCAGACCGGTGAACAGGTTGGGATAGTTGTTGGCAAAGAAGCCGCCGGTGCAGTCGCCCGTGGCGTAGAGGCCCTCGATAGGGGTGCCGTCCTCGCGGATGACCTGCATGTCGGTGTTGATGCGGCAGCCGTCCAGGGTGGTCAGGTGCCAGGCGCCGGTGCGGACGCCGTAGAAGGGGGCGGTGTCCACCGGGGTCATGCGGTGGACGCTCTTGCCATAGTCCTCGTCCACACCCTTGGCGCACAGCTCGTTGTAGCGCTTGACGGTGGCGACGAAGTTGTCCACGGGGATGTTCAGCTTCTCAGCCAGTTCCTCCAGCGTGTCCGCCTGCTGAAGATAACCCTGCGCCAGCATAGATTTCTCGCCCTCGACCATACTGGCCCAGGTGGCTTCATAGCTGTTGTTGGAAAGCGCGCCGTTGTCAAAGGGGAAGAGGCGGCAGCAGCCGACCTCGTCGAACTGCTCGCAGTACTGCTTGTTGTTGGCGTCGAAGATGTCGCAGTAGGTGTGGTAGGGCTGCATGTACATCGAGTGCAGCATGAACTCGTAGGGGCCGGACTCGTTGCAGAAGCGCTTGCCGTTGAGGTTGACCTTCAGGAAGGGCTGCTCGCCGAACCAGAATCTGACGCCGTTGGTCTTGTAGCCCGCGGTCTCGGTGGGCAGGCAGGCGCAGCGGTTGAACATCATGGAGGCGTGGCAGGGGTCCATCTCGCCGCCCGCCCAGAGCATGGCCTTGATGCCGGAGCCGTCGGCCTTGGAACCGGCGGCGACGTTGATCTTCATCTTCATGGTCATGGGCTGCAGGGCCAGCATCATCTCGGTGTTGGAGGCGTAGCCGCCGGTGGCCATGATAACGCCCTTGGTGGCGACGATGCGGATGTAATGGCCGTCCTGGGTGTCCTGGGCAATGATGCCCTCGACCTTGCCGCTCTTGGACTGATCCAGCTTCACGAGACAGGTGTTGCAGCGCAGCTCTCCGCCCAGCTCCTCCAGGTGCGCCTGCATGTCGGTGTTGAGGGTGATTTCCTTATCAACGCCCTCGTTCTTGTGAGGGCTGTGGCCGGTGGCGTAGGCCTTGTCGCGCTCGGGGTGCTCCTGATCGCCGATGCCGCCCTCGAGGCTCATGTACCAGTGGCCGGTGCCCTCCAGGAAGTTGGTCAGCCAGTCCACCGTCTCGCCGGAGTTGTCGATCCAGACCTTGACCAGGTCGCTGTCCACATAGCCGCTGGCGTAGCGGACGATCTCCTGCAGAGCCTGGGTCTTGTCGATCTCAAACTCGGGGAACTCCTTGAAGGCCTCCAACTGCAGCTTGGAGTTGATGGCGCCGATGTCTTCCTTGATTTTGGTGGGATTCTCGGCCTTTTCGATGACGAGGACCTTCGCGCCCTCCTCGGCGGCGGTCATGCCGGCGATCCAGCCGCCGGTGCCGCAGCCTACCACCAGGACCTCGGTCTCGAGGGTTTCGGTGATGTCCTTCTCCGCGATCACGGGCGCCTCGCCCAGCCAGTCGGCGTTGACGGGGGTCTCCTTCTGCTCGAGCACCACGGCGGTGCCGGAAGCCTGGGAAATGCAGTCCGCCGCGGCGGTGCGAATGGCGTCGCTGGTGACGGAAACGCCGGAGACGGCGTCCACGTCGGCGCTCTGGGCGTCCAGAATGGCCTGGGCCATCTGATCGCCGATCTTGCCGCCCAGATCGGGGGTCTCGCCGGAGACGTCGATCTGCACGTCGGTGATGCTGGTTTCGTCAAAGGTCATGGTAACGGTGACGTCGCTGCCGATGCCCTTGGCGGAGGCGGTGTAAGTACCGGGGGTATACTTCTTTTCGCCTTCCGCAAAGGCGACGGTCTTGCCCAGACCGAGGCTCGCCAGCCCCAGCGCGGCCGCGCCGGCGACGGAGCCCTTCAGAAAATCTCTGCGGGAAATCTGCTTCATAAGGGGTCCTCCTTGTGTAAAATGTATGAGTCCTTGCCGCTTGCATTGCTTAACGCTATAATTCTAATAGAAGAGCGTCTTTTTTGCAATATGATATGCAATATGATATTGTGAATTTTTTGATCTCCCCGTCCTCCGGCAAAGCCGCGGAAAAAAGCGAAAAATTTCTGTTGACTTCCCCCGGTTTGGATGATACTATATCAAAGCACGCGCCCGCGATCTATGCGATGGGGTCCTGCCGCTGATGCGGTATCCTTTCCGCCCATGGCCTGGACGCCGGGTATAGCTATCAAAAGAAAGGGGTAATCTATTATGATCACCAAAGAAGTCAAGACCCAGGTCATCAACGACAACGCCACCCACGAGGGCGACACCGGCTCTCCGGAAGTCCAGATCGCGATCCTGTCCCAGCGCATCCGCGAGCTGACCGAGCACCTCAAGAACCACCCCAACGACGACCACAGCCGTCTGGGCATGTACAAGATGGTCGGTAAGCGCCGCCGTCTGCTGGACTATCTGGCGAAGAAGGACATCGAGCGTTACCGCGCGATCATCGCCAAGCTGGGCATCCGCAAGTAAGACTTGCGCCTGTTCATTCTGAAGGGTATGAAGGTTTTGCAGGGAGACAAGTGAATAGGTCTCCCTGCATTTTTTCTGCCTGAACGAAGCTTCCCCGCCGCCCCGGCAGGTTAGTATTTGGAGGAGGGCCGCAACGCGGTCCTGCTCCAAGTGCTAAGCTGCTGCGGAAGAGATCACAAAAGGAGAAAAACACATGATCATCACCAACAAGCAGTTCCCCAACTACAGAAAGTTTGAGATCGAGTACGAAGGCCGTCCCCTCTCCATGGAAGTCGGCAAGATGGCCGAGCTGTGCAACGCCGCAGTCCTCGTCAAGTACGGCGAGACCACCGTGCTCGTCACCTGCACCGCCTCCGCCCGCCCGAAGGACGGCATCGACTACTTCCCTCTCGCCGTGGACTTCAACGAGAAGCTCTACG